>NZ_JBGLYN010000030.1:0-65523 GCF_047304045.1 Variovorax sp. Varisp85 | reverse complement strand
TTTTCTTTGTTTTTTTTTTTTTTTCCTCTTTTCCTCACCCCCCCCCCCCCTTTGGCCCCCCGGGCGGGGCCCCCGCCCCCCCCCCCCCCCCCCCCGGGGGCGATGCTAACGGAGTTGGCCGGCACGCCAGGACATCGCCCACGCCTGTGAGTTCTCTATACAATCGCGCGCCTGTTCCGGCAGCCATGTCCAGTTCCCATGGGCAAGATGTGACTTCCGGCACGGGGCGCCATACGTTACTGGGGGGCTTTCGGGGGTATAACCCCGGGGTTCGCCACTGGCGAGCACCCCGACAACGGGGAGCCTGCGTGGCCTGAAAGCTGCAAGGGGCTCCCATGGGAGGAGACACCCAGTGAAAGCGCGTTCCAGTTCGTCCAAGGAGCCAGTCACCGTGAAGAAACCCGCCGCCAAGGCCACGCCAGCACCCAAGCCCGCCGCAAAGAAGGCGCCGGCTGCGAAGCAGGCTGTACCTGCGGCCAAGAAGGTTTCTGCCACCGCACATGGCCCTGTCGCGAAGGAGAAAAGCGCGCCGTCCAAAAAGCCCGCAGCACCACCGGCCAAGGCCGTGACCGCTGCGACCAAGAAGTCCGCCAAGCCTGCAACTGCCGCCACCAGGACCGCAGGCGCGGGCTCATCGTCATCCAAACCCGTCGGCCGCCCTGCTGCCGCTCCTTCTGCTCCCTCGATCCCCATGAAAAAAACGGCTGCCGCCTCCACTTCCGCCCCGGCGACACCCTCGATGCCCGCTCAAACCGCCACGCCCGCACCCGCCGCGCGTGGTGGCCGTGTGTCCCGGCTGTCGCAACTGACCGTGCCCTCGATGCCGCAATCCGTGGCATCGACCGCCGCCAAGTCCAGCTTCTCGCAGGCGCCTTCCAACGCGCTGGTGCCGCCACCGCCACTGGCCGTGAAGAAAGACCCGAAGCTGGCCAACAACTGGAAGACCAAGACGCCCGCCGAGCTGAGCGATGCCGAAGTCATCGCCATGCCCGACGACGAGTACATGAACGAAAAGCAGATGGCGTTCTTTCGCCTGAAGCTCGAAGAACTCAAGCGCGGCATCCTCGAGAACGCCGGCGAGACCACCGAGCACCTGCGTGAAGACACGGTGGTCGTGCCCGACCCGGCCGACCGCGCCACCATCGAGGAAGAACACGCCCTCGAGCTGCGCACGCGCGACCGCGAACGCAAGCTGCTGAAGAAGATCGAGCAGTCGATCCAGCGCATCGACGCCGGCGACTACGGCTACTGCGACGAAACCGGCGAGCCCATCGGCGTAGGCCGCCTGCTGGCCCGCCCGACCGCGACGCTGTCGCTCGAAGCGCAGCAGCGCCGCGAGCTCAAGCAGAAGATGTTCGGGGATTGACACAGGGTCAAGGTAGATAGAAACCAGCGTCTTCGATAGCCTTCGCCGAATGCCAAAGGAAGAATCGGGCCGCCTTTTTTCAAAGGTGGCCAAGTTTGTCCGCAATCCCCTGAAGGATTGGTCGGAGCTGGATGCCCCTGCCGCCGCCTCGACCTCGGACTCCTCGCTGCCCGCCCAGACCTACAGCCGCGAGATGCTGAAGGAGATGATCGAGCGGCGCCAGCGCAACGATTTCGTGCGCCGGCGCGAGTTCGACATGCTGCGCAAGCTGCGCCAGCGCGAAGCTGCGGCCCATGCCTTCGAGGCGACGGTCACGCCGTCCTCGTTCAACCTCAACAGTTCCTCCGAGGGATCGGACGGACGCGCACTCACGCTCAAGAAGATCGACGAGATCGAGCAGCAGATGTCGCAGCAGTGGTGGAAGGGGCGGGGCCCGAACGGCGAAACGCTGGTCAACCCGCCGCCCGACGCCGGGGCCGAGACGCTGCCGCCGGTGCATACCGACGAACTGCTGGCCGAGCCTGCCGGACACTTGCCTGTCCCCGCGGCCGCTGAAGCCAGCAGCAGCCCGGCCGCGGCTGCCGGCGACGTGCCGCTGATGTCGTCTCGCCTCGCGCACGACGGCGCGCTGGAAGAAGCGGTGATCCGCTTCGCGCACGGCGACGACACCGGTGCCGAAGCCATCCTCCTGCAGGCCCTGGCCTCCGAGAGCGCGCCGGCCACCGAGGACGGCCACGACAACCCCGCCGCCGAACGCGACGACGGCCGCTGGCGCGCCCTGTTCGATCTGTACCGCGCAACGGGCGATGCCGCGAAGTTCGCGGCCGCCCGCATGCGCTACGCGCAACGCATGCGGCGCATGGGCCCTGACTGGGTGTCGCTCGAAGAGCTGGCCCGCAGCGTCAAGGCCGTGACCGCCAGCGAAGAGGCCGCCGAGGCGGCTGCCGAAGGCGGCGCCGCCCATGCCGATTGGACTTGCCCCGCGCGCCTGGCGCGCGAAGGCCTCATGGAGCTCACCCGTGCGCTCTCGAAGGCGGGCGCGGTGTGGACGCTCGACTGGCGCGGGTTGCACGCCATCGAGCCCGAGGCGGCCGCGCCGTTGCGCGTGCTGTTCGCCCACTGGGCCGGTTCGCCGGTCCAGCTGCGCTTCATGGGCACGGCGCAACTGCTGGCCGTGTTGTCCGAGGCTGCGCCCAACAACGAGCGCGGCACCGACGACGTCTGGTGGCAACTGCACCTCGCGGCGCTGCGCATGATGCATCTGCCCGACGACTTCGAGCTGGTCGCGCTCAACTACTGCATCACCTACGAGGTGTCGCCGCCCGCCTGGCAGGACCCGTGCGGCGAGTGCACCACGCTGGCCGCGCCGCCCGCAAGTCGGTCCAACTCGGTCTGGTCGCTGCTGTCGGTCGGCGGTGATTCCGAGAGCTTCCCGTCCACCGACAGCGGTTTTGCCGCGCTGGCGGGCGACCTGCGGGGAGAGTCGCTGTCGAACTGGCAGCGGCTGGACAACGACCTGCGCCACACCACGGCGCCCGTCATATCCTGCGCGGCGCTGCTGCGCATGGACCTGGCCGCCGCCGGCACGCTGCTGAGCTGGGTGCGTGCGCGCGATGCCAACGGCGAGCGCGTGCAGTTCGTCGACGCGCATCGGCTCATCGCCGCGCTGTTCAATCTGGTAGGCATTGCCGATCACGCCACGGTGGCGGTTAGAAAAAACTAAACCGGTACCGCTTCTCGGCGGTTGCATTGCCGCCGCACACCCCCAGATGGCTGCGATGGAACAGTTTCACGGCACCACCATCGTGAGCGTGCGCCGCAAGACCCCCCAAGGCGACCAGGTCGCCATCGGCGGGGACGGGCAGGTCACTCTCGGCAACATCGTCATCAAGGGCACGGCGCGCAAGGTGCGGCGGCTCTATCACGGCAAGGTGCTCGCCGGCTTCGCCGGCGCCACGGCCGATGCCTTCACGCTCTTCGAGCGTTTCGAGGCCAAGCTCGAAAAGCACCAGGGGCACCTGACCCGGGCGGCCGTCGAGCTCACCAAGGACTGGCGCACCGACCGCGTGCTGCGCAAGCTCGAAGCCATGCTCGCCGTGGCCGACGCGACCACCTCGCTCATCATCACCGGCAATGGCGACGTGCTGGAGCCCGAGGACGGCGTGATCGCCATCGGTTCGGGCGGCGCGTATGCCCAGTCGGCGGCCAAGGCACTGATCGAGAACACCGAGCTCTCGGCCGAGCAGATCGTGCGCAAATCGCTGGCGATCGCCGGAGAAATCTGCATTTACACGAACATGAATCACACGGTGGAAGCGCTCTGACCATGTCCATGACCCCCCAGGAAATCGTCTCCGAGCTCGACAACCACATCGTCGGCCAGCCGGCCGCCAAGCGCGCGGTGGCCATCGCCCTGCGCAACCGCTGGCGCCGCCAGCAGGTCGACGACAAGCTGCGCCACGAGATCACGCCGAAGAACATCCTCATGATCGGCCCCACGGGTGTGGGCAAGACCGAAATTGCCCGCCGCCTCGCTCGCCTGGCCGACGCGCCCTTCATCAAGGTCGAGGCCACCAAGTTCACCGAGGTGGGTTACGTCGGCAAGGACGTCGATTCGATCGTCCGCGACCTCGCCGAGATCGCGGTCAAGCAGACGCGCGAATCCGAGAGCATCAAGGTGCGCGCGCGTGCCGAAGACGCCGCCGAAGAACGCATCCTCGATGTGCTGCTGCCCCCGGCGCGCGGCGCCGACGGCGCAACGCCTGCGCTGGACGGCCCCAGTCCCACGCGCCAGGCGTTCCGCAAGAAGCTGCGCGAGCATCAGCTCGACGACAAGGAAATCGAACTCGACCTCGCCGAGGCCCGCGCCCCGCTCGAAATCATGGGCCCGGCCGGCATGGAGGAAATGACCGAGCAGCTGCGCGGCATGTTCGGCCAGCTCGGCGGCGGCAAGCGCAAGACGCGCAAGCTCAAGATCGCCGAGGCGATGCGCCTGCTGATCGACGAAGAGGCTGCCAAGCTGGTCAACGAGGACGAGATCCGCGCGCAGGCCATCACCAACGCGGAGCAGAACGGCATCGTCTTCATCGACGAGATCGACAAGGTCGCCACCCGCAGCGAAGCCCAGGGTTCCGACGTGTCGCGCCAGGGCGTGCAGCGCGACCTGCTGCCGCTGGTGGAAGGCACGGCCGTGACCACCAAGTACGGGGTGGTGCGCACCGACCACATGCTGTTCATTGCGAGCGGCGCGTTCCACCTGAGCAAGCCGAGCGACCTGATTCCAGAGCTGCAGGGGCGCTTTCCGATCCGCGTCGAGCTGCAGTCGCTCTCCGTGTCGGACTTCGAAAGCATCCTCACGCAGACCCGCGCTTCGCTCGTGAAGCAGTACCAGGCGCTGCTCGCCACAGAGGGCGTGACGCTCGAATTCACGCCCGAGGGCGTGAACCGGCTGGCCGCCATCGCCTTCGAGGTGAACGAGCGCACGGAGAACATCGGCGCGCGCCGCCTGTCGACCGTGATGGAGCGCCTGCTGGATAAGGTAAGCTTCGACGCGACCCGCCTCGAAGGGCAATCGATCCGCATCGATGCCGCCTACGTCGACGAGCGCCTCGCGGCACTAAGTCACGACGAAGACCTTTCGCGCTTCATCCTCTGAAGCCGCTTCTCCTCCCCCTGTAACGGGGGAATCCTTCACGCATCACTTTCACTGCGTGGGCTAAGTACTTCATTCTCAACGAAATTCGCCGATTCCGAGGATTTGGAATCGGCGCTAAGTCGTTGATTCCATTACAAAAAATAGCCCAAACGGCCAGTTGCTTCTGAAGTGTTTCCTGCTACAGTGCAAAAAAGTGCAGTTAAGTGGGAAAAAGTGCGGGTAGTGCCTCTTTCAGGTGCTGCAGCACTCCCAAAACAGGGGTTTCGTGGTCGTGTTTCAAGGCGCTTCATCGCTCAGTCTGGATGCCAAGGGGCGGCTCTCCGTGCCGACCCGGCACCGTGACGTCCTGAGCGCGACGGCAGGCGGCCAGCTCACGATCACCAAGCATCCGCACGGATGCCTGATGGTGTTCCCCCGTCCCGAATGGGAAAAATTCCGCGAGCGCATCGCTGCGCTGCCGATGTCGGCGCAGTGGTGGAAGCGCGTCTTCCTGGGCAACGCCATGGACGTCGAGATGGACGGCACCGGCCGCATCCTGGTGTCGCCCGAACTGCGCGCGGCCACCGGCATCGTGCGCGACACGCTGCTGCTGGGCATGGGCAACCACTTCGAGCTGTGGGACAAGGCCACCTACGAGGCCAAGGAGGCCGAGGCCACCCAGGGCGAGATGCCGGATGTGTTTCAGGACTTCGCGTTCTGAGGGCTCACGTGAACACCGCATGGACCCATACGACCGTCTTGCTGAACGAGGCGGTGGAAGCCGTTCTTTCCGGCAGCACGGCGGCAACCGGCACCTACGTGGACGCCACTTTCGGTCGGGGAGGGCATGCGCGTGCAATTCTCTCCAGGCTGGCGCCGGAGGGCAGGCTGATCGCATTCGACAAGGATGCAGAAGCAGTGGCCGAAGCAGCGCGCATCTCCGATGCGCGTTTTTCCATCCGCCATCAGGGGTTCCGCTCGCTGGGCGAATTGCCCGATGCGAGCGTCGACGGCTTGCTGATGGACCTGGGCGTGAGTTCGCCGCAGATCGACAACCCGGTGCGCGGTTTCAGTTTTCGTTTCGACGGTCCGCTCGACATGCGCATGGACACCACGCGCGGCGAGAGCGTGGCCGAATGGCTGGCAACGGCCGAACTTCCACAAATTGCAGAGGTGATCCGTGACTATGGCGAAGAACGGTTTGCTGTTCAGATTGCAAAGGCGATTGTTGCTCGCAGACAAGAACGGGGCGCAATTTCAACCACCACCGAACTGGCCGAGCTCGTGGCTGGCACGGTCAAAACCCGCGAGCAGGGCCAGAACCCTGCAACGCGCACATTTCAGGCTTTTCGGATTTTCATCAACGCCGAGCTTGAAGAGCTGCAACAGGCGCTAGAGGCCAGCCTGTCCGTGCTCAAGCCCCACGGGCGGCTCGCGGTGATCAGCTTCCATTCGCTGGAAGACCGCATCGTGAAGCAGTTCATCGCCAAGCACTCGAAGGAGGTCTACGACCGCCGTGCGCCGTTTGCCGCCCCGAAGGTCATGAAACTGCGCGCCCTGGAGCGCATCAAGCCCTCCGACGCCGAGGTAAGAGGCAATCCGCGCTCGCGCAGCGCCATTCTTCGCGTCGCCGAGCGCACCGAGGCGCCCTGACATGGCGCGCATCAACCTGCTCCTGCTGATGGCCGTCATTGCGACGGCGCTGTACCTCGTGCATACGCAGTACCTCTCGCGCCAGCTCTATACCGAGCTCGATCGCGTGCAGCAGGATGCCCGCCGCCTGGAAACCGACCGCGACCGCCTGCAGGTCGAGAAGCGCGCGCAGGCCACGCCGCTGCGCGTCGAGAAGCTCGCCAAGGAGCAACTGCAGATGCGCACCACCTCGCCGGCGATCACGCAGTACGTGCGTCCCGACGGCACGGTGATCCCGGCCGTTGCGCCCGTGGCGCCCGCACCCGCCCCACCCAAGCCGGCCACGAAGCCGGCCGCCGCAGCGAGGGCCGCACGATGAGCCGGGGCAACCGCAGCGTGCGCTACACCACCAGCCCCTTGCTCGCGAGCAAGACGCCGGTGTGGCGCAGCAAGTTCATCGTTGCAGGCATCGCGCTCGGCTTTGTCATGCTGGCGGGCCGGGCGGCCTACGTGCAGGTGCTCAACAACAGCTTCTTCCAGCGGCAGGGCGAAGTGCGCTTCGCGCGCACGCTCGAACTGCCGGCCAACCGCGGCCGCATCCTCGACCGCAACGGGCTCATCCTCGCCTCCAGCGTGGTGGCGCCGAGCATCTGGGCCATTCCGGAGGACATCGAGCGCGATGACCCCGAGGTGCGCGCCAAGCTCAAGCAGGTCGCCAAGCTGCTCGAGATGCCGCAGAAGGACTTCGACAAGAAGCTCGAGGACGAGGACAAGACCTTCGTCTGGATCAAGCGCCAGGTCGACGAGCCCGTCGCCAAGCAGATCGCGGCCCTGAACCTCAAGGGCATCTACCAGCGCAAGGAATACAAGCGCCAGTACCCCGAGGGCGAGGCCGCTGCGCACGTGGTGGGCTTTACCAACGTGGAAGACAACGGCCAGGAGGGCATCGAGCTCGCGTTCAACAAGGAGCTGGCCGGCAAGGCCGGTTCGCGCCGCGTCATCAAGGACCGCCTCGGCCGCGTGGTCGAGGGTGTGGGCGAGACCGTGCCGCCGCTCGACGGCAAGGACATCCAGCTGAGCGTCGACAGCAAGGTGCAGTTCTTCGCCTACCAGAAGCTGCGCGACGCCGTGACCGCGCGCAAGGCCAAGGCCGGCAGCGTGGTGGTGCTCGATTCCGTCACCGGCGAAGTGCTGGCGCTGGCCAACTACCCGAGCTACGTGCCGGACAAGCGCCAGAACCTGACCGGCGAGCAGCTGCGCAACCGCGCGCTCACCGACACCTTCGAGCCCGGTTCGACCATGAAGCCGATCACGGTGGGCATGGCGCTGGAAGCCGGCCGAGTGAAGCCCTCGACGCTGATCGAAACCAGCCCCGGCCGCTTCCAGCTCGGCGGCTTCACGATCAGCGACACCCACAACTACGGCACGCTGACGGTGGAAGGCGTGATCCAGAAGTCGAGCAACGTCGGCGCGCTCAAGATCGCCCAGAAGATGACCCCGCACGAGATGTGGGACACCTACACCGCGCTCGGCTACGGCCAGAAGCCACAGATCCAGTTCCCCGGCGCCGTCACGGGCCGGCTGCGCCCGTGGAAGACCTGGAAGCCGGTCGAGCAGGCCACCATGGCCTACGGCTACGGCCTGTCGGCGTCGCTGTTCCAGATGGCGCATTCGTACACCTCGTTCGCGCACGACGGCTCCATCATTCCGGTGACCATCCTGAAGAATTCAGAGGCGCCGGTCGGCGTGCGCGTGTTCTCGCCGTCGAATGCGCTGGCGGTGCGCAAGATGCTGCAAATGGCCGCCGGCCCCGGCGGCACCGGCACGCGCGCGCAGACGGTCGGCTATTCCGTCGGCGGCAAGTCGGGCACGGCCCACAAGCAGGTCGGCAAGGGCTACGCGAGCAACAAGTACCGGGCCTGGTTCACCGGCATGGCGCCTATCGAGAAGCCCCGCATCATCGTCGCCGTGATGATCGACGAGCCGAGCGACGGCCAGTATTTCGGCGGCGTCGCCGCGGCCCCCGTGTTCAGCGAAGTCGTGCAGCAGACCCTGCGCATGATGAACGTACCGCCCGATCTGGCGGTCAAACCGCTTGTGATGACGCAGGGCGTCGACGAGAGTTTCTGAACATGCTGACCTTCACTTCTCCCCAACTGGCCGCGGCCTGGCTCAAGGAGCGTGCACCGCAGGCCGCGATGCATGCCGACAGCCGTGCCGTGGGTGCGGGCGACGTCTTCGTCGCCTGGCCCGGCGCCGCGACCGACGGGCGCAAGCACGTGGCGGCCGCGCTGGCGCAGGGCGCGGCGATCTGCCTGGTGGAGCACGAGGGCGTGGAGGCCTTCGGCTTCGAGGGCGACGAGCGCATCGTGAGCTACCCCGGTTTGAAGGCCGCCACCGGCCCGATCGCCTCGGCCTTCTACGACAACCCTTCGGCCCTGCTCGACGTGCTGGCCGTGACCGGCACCAACGGCAAGACTTCCACCGCATGGTGGCTGGCCGAATCGCTTTCCACGCTGAGCGCGGCGGGTGGCGTGCGCGCGATGAACCCCGACGGCACCGTGCAGCGCGATGCGCCGTCGCCCTGCGCGGTGATGGGCACGCTGGGCATCGGCGTGCCGCCCGAGCTGACCTACACCGGCCTGACCACGCCCGACCCGGTGATGCTGCAGCGCGAGCTGCGTTCGCTGGTCGAGCGCGGCTTCGGCGCCTGCGCCATCGAGGCCTCGTCCATCGGCATCGCCGAACGCCGGCTCGACGGTGCGCAGATCGCGGTGGCCGTGTTCACCAACTTCACGCAGGACCACCTCGACTACCACGGCAGCATGGATGCCTACTGGCAGGCCAAGGCCGAGCTGTTCCGCTGGCCCGGCCTGCGCGCAGCGGTGATCAACATCGACGACACGCACGGCGCCAGCCTGTGCGCGAACCTGATCGACGCCGGTATCGGCGCGCTCGACGTCTGGACCGTCTCGGCCGGCGGCAAGCCGGCCCGCCTCATGGCGCGCGACATCGGCTACGACGCGCAGGGCCTGGAGTTCTCGGTGGCCGAGCACGGCACCACCGCGGTGGAACGGCTGTCGACCGGCCTCATCGGCCAGTACAACGTGGCCAACCTGCTCGGCGTGCTCGGCACCCTGCGCGCGCTCGGCCTCACGCTGGCCCAGGCCGTGGCCGCCTGTGCCAGCCTCACGAGCGTGCCGGGCCGCATGGACCGCGCGGGAACCGGCGAAGGTGCACCGCTGGCGGTGGTCGACTACGCCCACACACCCGACGCGCTCGACAAGGCCCTGATCGGCCTGCGCCCGCTGGCCAGGCAGCGCGGCGGTGCGCTCTGGTGCCTGTTCGGCTGCGGCGGCGACCGCGACCCGATCAAGCGCCCGATGATGGCCGCGGTCGCCGAACGCCAGGCCGACCGCGTGATCGTCACCAGCGACAACCCGCGCAGCGAGAAGCCCGACGCGATCATCAGCCAGGTGCTGCGCGGCTTCTCGCGTCCCGAGGCTGCGCAGGTGCAGCCCGACCGCGCCATCGCCATCGCCGACGCGATCGCGCAGGCCGCGCCGCGGGACGTCGTGCTGATCGCCGGCAAGGGCCACGAGGCCTGGCAGGAAATTGCCGGCCAGCGCATCGACTTTTCGGACAAGGCCCACGTGCTGCAGGCGCTGGCGAAGCGGAGTGCCGCGGCATGACCGACACGACGCCGCTCAATATCACGCTGGCCCAGGTGCAGCAATGGATTCCGGGTTCGCGCCTCGTGGGTGACGCCTCGACCGTCATCGCGCGCGTGCACACCGACACGCGCACGCTTGCGCAGGGCGACCTGTTCGTCGCGCTCAAGGGCGAGCGCTTCGACGCCAACGACTTCCTCTCCGATGCGAAGAAGCAGGGCGCCGTGGCCGCCATTGCGCACCGCGGCCTGGAAGCCGTCGGCCTCGCCGGCCTCGAAGTGCCCGACACGCTGGCCGCGTTGGGCGCACTCGGCGCGGGCTGGCGCGCGCAGTTCGAGCTGCCGCTGATCGCCGTGACCGGCAGCAACGGCAAGACCACGGTCACGCAGATGATCGCGGCCGTGCTGTTCGCCGCGCGCGGGGAACGTGCCTTGGCCACGGCCGGCAACTTCAACAACGAGATCGGCGTGCCGCTCACGCTGCTGCGCCTGCGCGCGCAGCACCAGCTCGCGGTGCTCGAACTGGGCATGAACCATCCGGGCGAGATCGCGCGGCTGGCCGCCATTTCGCGCCCGACCATCGCGCTCGTCAACAACGCGCAGCGCGAGCACCAGGAATTCATGGCCACCGTCGAGGCGGTCGCCGTCGAGAACGGCGCCGTGTTCGCGGTGCTGCCCGACGACGGCACGGCCGTGTTCCCCCATGGCGACCCCTTCACCTCGCTGTGGACCGACATGGCGCATGCCACCGGCGCCCGACGCTGCATGACCTTCGGCGAGTCCGAAGACGCCGACATCTCACTCGACAGCGCCGAATGGAAGCAGGGCGCCTGGGCCGTGCGCATCCGCACGCCGCTCGGCGCCTTTGACGCGCGCCTGCACATCGCGGGCCGGCACAACGTGGTCAATGCGCTGGCGGCCACCGCCTGCGCGCTCGCGGCCGGCGTGTCGCTCGAGACCATTGCCGAAGGCCTGTCGGCCTTCGAGCCGGTCAAGGGCCGCTCGCGCGCCAGCGAGATCGTGCTGGCCGGCGGCCATGCGCTGACGCTGGTCGACGACAGCTACAACGCGAATCCCGATTCCGTGATCGCAGCCATCGACGTGCTCGCCGCCCTTCCGGGCCCGCGCCTGCTGGTGCTCGGCGACATGGGCGAGGTGGGCGATCGCTCGCCCGAGTTCCATGCCGAAGTCGGCGCGTGGGCGCGCCGGCGCGGCATCGAGTCCGTCTACACGCTGGGCGCGGCGACGATGCACACCGCCACCGCTTTCCAGGAGAGCGGCGGGGGACGCGACGGACGCCATTTCGACGAGTTCGACGCGCTCGGCGCGGCCGTGCTCGCGCGCCTGCCGCAGGTCGGCAGCGTGCTTGTGAAGGGATCGCGCTTCATGAAGATGGAGCGCGTGGTGAAAGCCATCGAGGCACAACAACAAAAGGAGGCCGGTCATGACGCATGAGCCGCGCGAAACGACATGCTGATGACCCTGGCCCAATGGCTGCAGACGCTCTCGCCCGAGTTCGGGTTCCTGCGCGTCTTCCAGTACCTCACCTTCCGCGCGCTGATGGCCGCGCTGACCGCGCTCGTGGTCGGCCTCGTGGCCGGCCCTTACGTGATCCGCCGCCTTGCCGCGCTCAAGATCGGCCAGCCCGTGCGCGGCTACGGCATGGAAACGCACCTGACCAAGAGCGGCACGCCCACCATGGGTGGCGTGCTCGTGCTGTTCGCCATCGCCTTCGCCACGCTGCTGTGGTTCGATATCTCGAACCGCTTCGTGTGGATCGTGCTGTGGGTCACCATGGGCTTCGGTGCCATCGGCTGGGTCGACGACTGGCGCAAGGTGGTGCGCAAGGACCCGGAAGGCATGCGCTCGCGCGAGAAGTACTTCTGGCAGTCATTGGTCGGCCTGCTCGCGGGCTTCTACCTGCTGTTCAGCATCTCCGAAAGCTCCAACTGGCGCGTGCTCGAGCTGTTCTTCGCCTGGGTGCGCTCGGGCTTCGATCTCGACTTTCCGCCCAAGATCAACCTGCTGGTGCCTTTCTTCAAGGAAGTGAGCTACCCGCTCGGCGGCATCGGCTTCGTGATCCTCACGTACCTCGTGATCGTGGGCGCGAGCAATGCGGTGAACCTGACCGACGGCCTCGATGGGCTGGCGATCATGCCGGTGGTGATGGTGGGCTCGGCGCTGGGCGTGTTCGCCTACGTCACGGGCAGCGCGGTGTATTCCAAGTACCTGCTGTTCCCCAACATCCCGGGCTCGGGCGAGCTGCTGGTGTTCTGCTCGGCCATGGCCGGCGCGGGGCTTGCGTTCCTCTGGTTCAACACGCACCCGGCGCAGGTGTTCATGGGCGACGTGGGCGCGCTGGCGCTCGGCGGCGCGCTGGGCACCATCGCGGTCATCGTGCGCCAGGAGATCGTGTTCTTCATCATGGGCGGCATCTTCGTGGTCGAGGCGATCTCGGTGATGGCGCAGGTCATGTACTTCAAGTACACCAAGAAGCGCTTCGGCGAAGGCCGCCGCGTGCTCAAGATGGCGCCGCTGCACCATCACTTCGAGAAGAGCGGCTGGCGCGAGACGCAGGTCGTGGTGCGCTTCTGGATCATCACGATGCTGTTGTGCCTCGTGGGCCTTTCGACGCTGAAGCTGCGGTGACAGGAACATGCGGCATCTGAAAGACCTCCCCGTCCTCGTGCTCGGCCTCGGTGCGTCCGGGCTGGCGATGACGCGCTGGTGCGCGCGCCACGGTGCCGTCGTGACCGTGGCCGACACGCGCGAAGCGCCGTCGCTGCTGGCGACGCTGCGGGCGGAACTGCCCGGGGTGAGCTTTGTCGGCGGGCCGTTCTCGGCCGCGCTGGTCGAGGGCACACCGATTCGCGCCGTGTACCGCTCGCCGGGCCTGTCGCCCGAAACCATCGCGCCGGTGGCCGATGCGGCGCGGGCCATGGGCCTGCCGGTCGGTGGCGAACTGGACCTGTTCGCGCGCGCGCTGCTGGATCTGCGCACGGTCGAGGTGCCGGTGGTGGAAGCCGGGCCGGAGCCTGAACCCGAAGCCGCCGCCGAAGCGGAAGCACCGGCCGAGCCCGAAGCTCAGGCGCAGCTGGCGCTGGAGGAGCCTGCGCCGGTTGAAGAAGCGGTCGAACCCCCGGCCCCGGCCGAAGCTGCTGAACCTGTCGAAGCGCAGCCCGAATCGACCGTCCCCGCGATGGCCGAAGCGATGCCGCGCGACCCGTCGATGAGCGTTGCCGCCCCGATGCCGTCGGAAGCTTCGGAGGCCGCACCCGCCGAAGTCATCACGACGACGGAAGCCGTCGAGGCCGAACCTGAGCAGACCGACGGCGCAGTGCAAGCAGCACCGGAGGCGGCGGATGCGCCCAAGGCTGCACCCGCCACCGTCTCCCGCCTCCCGACCACAGGCAAGCCCTACGTCCCGACTGCCGCCAGGGAGGCTGCAGAGTTCGTCGCCAAGATCGCCGAGATCTCCGCCACCAATCCGGCCTCGGCCGCGGTGGAGGAAGAGTCGCCCCAGCTCGAACTGGCGCCTCCCGTCGAGCCCGAAGCGCCAAAGGGCTATACGCCCGCGGTGCTCGCCATCACCGGAACCAACGGCAAGACCACCGTGACCTCGCTCACCGGCCAGCTGGTCGAACGCGCGGGCAAGACCGTGGCCGTGGCCGGCAACATTGGCCCGACGCTGCTCGATACGCTGTCCGCGCACATCGATGCCGGCACACTCCCCGACGTGTGGGTGCTCGAACTGTCGAGCTTCCAGCTCGACGGCGTGCAGGGCTTCGAGCCGACCGCTGCGACGGTGCTCAACCTCACGCAGGACCATCTCGACTGGCACGGCGACATGAAGGCTTATGCCGCAGCCAAGGCGCGCATCTTCGGTTCACGGGGCTTGATGATCCTGAACCGTGACGACGACGGCGTGATGGCCATGCTGCCCGCACCCGTCAGGGTCAAGCTGCAGCGCCCGCAGATCCGCACGCACATCACCTTCGGCAGCGCGATGCCGCTGCGCCCGGGCGACTACGGCATCGAGCGCGTCAACGGCATGGCCTGGCTGGTGCGTGCGCTGGAAGCCGACGAAACGCAGAAGCGCAAGCGCGGCGCAGTGGTCGAGGAAGAAATCTTCCTGCAGCGACTGATGCCCGCCGATGCGCTGCGCATCCGCGGCCGCCACAACGCCATGAACGCGCTGGCCGCGCTCGCGCTGGCCAGTGCCGCCGACTGCCCGCTGGGCCCGATGCTCTACGGCCTGCGCGAATACAGCGGCGAGCCGCATCGCGTGGAACCCATCGCCATCGTGGACGAAGTCGAGTACTTCGACGACAGCAAGGGCACCAACGTAGGCGCCACCGTGGCCGCGCTGACCGGTCTCGGCGAAGAGCGCCGCGTCGTCGTGATCCTCGGCGGCGAAGGCAAGGGACAGGACTTCGAGCCGCTGGCCGAACCCGTGCGCCAGTACGCGCGCGCCGTGGTGCTCATCGGCCGCGACGCGCCGCTCATCGAAGCCGCGCTGGCACAGACCGGCGTTTCGCTGCTGCATGCCGGCTCGATGGACGAGGCCGTGAAGCTCGCATCCGCACGCGCCAACCCCGGCGATGCCGTGCTGCTGTCACCGGCCTGTGCGAGTTTCGACATGTTCAAGGATTACGCGCACCGCGCCGAGGTGTTCCGCGAGGCCGTGCAGGCCTTCGAGGACAGCCCGCGCGGCATGGGCGATTCGACGGAGGACACGGTTTGAACTCTGCCGCCTCGGGCGCCACGCCCAACGCATCCACCGGCCGCTTCGGCGGCTGGTTCAGGCGCGCCCGCAGCGGGATCGACTCGCTGCCCGTGCACCTGCCTGTGCGGTTGGGCGGCGCCGGCGTCGCGCAGACAAAGGCCACGCCGATGCGCGTGCTGGGTTTCGACCAGGCGCTGGTCTGGGTCACGGTCGCACTGCTGATGTGGGGCCTGGTCATGGTGTATTCGGCCTCCATCGCGCTGCCCGACAACCCGCGCTTTGCGCGCGCCGGCTACAGCGCCTCGTATTTCCTTACGCGGCATGCGGCCTCGGTGATCTTCGCGTTCGTCACCGCGCTGCTGGCCTTCCAGATCCCCATGAAGACCTGGGAGCGCGCCGCGCCATGGCTCTTCGTGGCTTCGCTGCTGCTGCTGGTGGCCGTGCTCATTCCGCACATCGGCATCAACGTGAACGGTGCGCGCCGCTGGCTGCCGATGGGCTTCATGCGCTTCCAGCCCTCGGAGCTGGCCAAGCTCGCGATGGTGCTCTACGCCGCCAGCTACATGGTGCGCAAGATGGAGATCAAGGAGCGCTTCTTCCGCGCCGTGCTGCCGATGGGCATCGCGGTGGTGGTGGTCGGCATGCTGGTGATGGCCGAGCCCGACATGGGTGCCTTCATGGTGATCGCGGTGATCGCCATGGGCATCCTGTTCCTGGGCGGCGTGAACGCGCGCATGTTCTTCGTGATCGCCGCGCTGGTGGTGGTGGCCTTCGGCACCATCGTCGCGACCAGCCCGTGGCGCCGCGAACGAATCTTTGCCTACCTCGATCCGTGGAGCGAAGAGCACGCGCTCGGCAAGGGCTACCAGCTGTCGCACTCGCTGATTGCCATCGGGCGCGGCGAGATCTTCGGCGTGGGCCTGGGCGGCAGCGTCGAGAAGCTGCACTGGCTGCCCGAGGCGCACACCGACTTCCTTCTGGCCGTGATCGGCGAGGAATTCGGCCTGGTCGGCGTGCTGCTGATCATCGGCCTGTTCCTCTGGCTCACGCGCCGCATCATGCACATCGGCCGGCAGGCGATCGCGCTCGACCGCGTGTTCTCGGGCCTCGTGGCCCAGGGCGTGGGCGTGTGGCTCGGCTTCCAGACCTTCATCAACATGGGCGTGAATCTCGGTGCGCTGCCGACCAAGGGCCTGACGCTGCCGCTGATGAGCTTCGGCGGCTCGGCCATCCTGATGAACCTGGTGGCGCTGGCCGTGGTGCTGCGCATCGATTACGAAAACCGTGTCCTCATGCGTGGAGGCCGCGTATGACCGGCCGTACCGCACTCGTCATGGCCGGTGGTACCGGTGGCCACATCTTCCCCGGACTCGCGGTGGCCGAGGCCCTGCGCGAGCGCGGCTGGCAGGTGCACTGGCTGGGCGCGCCCGGCAGCATGGAAGAAAAGCTCGTGCCGCCGCGCGGCTTCGCCTTCGAGCCGGTGCAGTTCGGCGGCGTGCGCGGCAAGGGCCCGCTCACGCTGTTCCTGCTGCCGCTGAAGCTGCTGCGCGCCTTCTGGCAGAGCCTGCGCGTGGTGCGCCGCGTGAAGCCCGACGTGCTGGTGGGCCTGGGTGGCTACATCACCTTTCCGGGCGGCATGATGGGCGTGCTGCTCAACAAGCCGCTGGTGCTGCACGAGCAGAACTCGGTGGCCGGCCTCGCCAACAAGGTGCTGGCAGGCGTCGCCGATCGTGTGTTCACGGCCTTCCCGAACGTGCTGAAGAAGGCGCAATGGGTGGGCAATCCGCTGCGCGCGGCGTTTACCTCCAAGCCAGATCCGGCCGTGCGCTTCGCGGGCCGCACCGGGCCGCTCAAATTGTTGGTGGTGGGCGGCAGCCTCGGGGCGCGCGGCCTCAACACCGTGGTGCCGCAGGCGCTGGCCCGCATCGAACCGGCGACGCGCCCGCAGGTGCTGCACCAGAGCGGCGCCAAGCAGATCGACGAGCTGCGCGCCAACTACACGGCGGCCGGCGTCGAAGGCGAGCTCACGCCCTTCATCGAAGACACCGCGCAGGCGTATGCCGACGCCGACATCATCGTCGCGCGCGCCGGTGCCAGTACCGTCACAGAAATCGCGGCCGTCGGCGCAGCAGCGCTGTTCGTGCCTTTCCCCTCGGCGGTCGACGACCACCAGACCACCAACGCGCGCTTCCTCGTGGACGCGGGCGGCGGGTGGCTCGTGCAGCAGACCGACCTCACTCCTGAATTGCTGGCTGATTTGCTACAGAAAACCGGGCGCGACGCGCTGATAGAGAAGGCCGTCAAGGCCAAGACCATGCAGAAGACGAAGGCGGTGGAAGCCGTAGTCCAAGCCTGCGAGGAGCTTGCCAAATGAAGCACGCGATTCGTCACATCCATTTCGTGGGCATCGGCGGCTCTGGCATGAGCGGCATCGCCGAGGTGCTGCTCAACCTGGGCTACAGGATCACGGGCTCCGACCTGTCCGACAGCGCCACGCTGCGCCGGCTCGCGGGCCTGGGCATCGGCACTTTCGTCGGTCACGCTGCTGCGCACATCGACGGGGCCGACGCGGTCGTCACCTCCACCGCCGTGCAGTCGGACAACCCCGAAGTGCTGGCCGCGCGCGAGAAGCGCATTCCGGTCGTGCCGCGCGCGCTGATGCTGGCCGAGCTGATGCGGCTGAAGCAGGGCATCGCCATTGCCGGCACGCATGGCAAGACCACCACCACCAGCCTGGTGGCGAGCGTGCTCGACGCCGCCGGACTCGACCCGACCTTCGTGATCGGCGGGCGCCTGAACAGCGCTGGTGCCAACGCGCAGCTCGGCAGCGGCGACTACATCGTGGTCGAGGCCGACGAGTCGGACGCGTCGTTCCTGAACCTGCTGCCCGTGATGGCGGTGGTCACGAACATCGATGCCGACCATATGGAGACCTACGGGCACGACTTCGCGAAGCTCAAGAAGGCCTTTGTCGATTTCCTGCACCGCATGCCCTTCTACGGCGTGGCCATCCTGTGCACCGACGATCCGGCGGTGCGCGAGATCGTGGCCAACGTGACCTGCCCGGTCACCAGCTACGGCTTCGGCGAGGACGCCCAGGTGCGCGCCGTCGACGTGCGCGCGGTCGGCGGCCAGATGCATTTCACCGCGCAGCGCCGCAATGGCGTGACGCTGCCGGACCTGCCCATCGTGCTGAACCTGCCGGGCGAGCACAACGTGCGCAACGCGCTGTCGGTGATCGCGGTGGCGGTGGAGCTCGGCATTCCCGACGAGGCCGTGCAGCGCGGCCTTGCGGACTTCAAGGGCGTGGGCCGCCGCTTCCAGAGCTACGGCGACGTGGCCGTGCAAGGGGGCCATGCAGCCGGCACCTTCACCGTCATCGACGACTACGGCCATCACCCGGTCGAGATGGCGGCCACCATCGCGGCCGCGCGCGGCGCGTTCCCGGGCCGTCGGCTGGTGCTGGCCTTCCAGCCGCACCGCTACACCCGCACGCGCGACTGCTTCGAGGATTTCGTGAAGGTCATCGGTACCGCCGACTCCGTGCTGCTCGGCGAGGTCTATGCCGCGGGCGAGGCACCCATCGTGGCGGCCGACGGGCGCACGCTGGCGCGCGCGCTGCGCGTGGCCGGCAAGGTCGAGCCGGTGTTCGTCGACGACATCGCGGCCATGCCGCAGGCCATTCTCGACAACGCCCGTCCGGGCGACGTGGTGCTCTCCATGGGCGCCGGGTCCATCGGCGCGGTGCCGGGCAAGGTCGTCGAACTCGGCGCGGCTGTGGCTGCGGCACCCTCAACATCGGAGCGCGGTTCGCGCAAAGGGAGGGCCTCATGAGCCTTCAGAATCCTCAACTCTTCGGCAAGGTTGCCGTGCTGTTCGGCGGCAGTTCCGCCGAACGCGAAATCTCTTTGATGTCGGGCACCGGCGTGCTCGAAGCCCTGCGTTCGCGCGGTGTCGACGCGCACGCCTTCGATCCTTCGCAGCGCGAGCTGGCCGACCTCAAGCGCGAAGGCTTCGCGCGCTGCTTCGTCGCTTTGCATGGCCGCCATGGCGAGGACGGCACCGTGCAGGGCGCGCTCGAACTGCTCGGCATTCCCTACACCGGCTCGGGCGTGATGGCGTCGAGCGTGGCCATGGACAAGGTCATGACCAAGCGCATCTGGCAGGCCGACGGCCTGCCCACACCCAAGTACGTGCGCCTGGCCTTCGACCAGCAAAGCCGCGAGCAGGTCATGGTGGTGCCCGACGTGCTCGGCCTGCCGCTGATCGTGAAGCCACCGCGCGAGGGCTCGTCCATCGGCGTGACCAAGGTCGAGGGCTACTCCCAGATGCAGGACGCGGTCACGCTGTCCGCGAAGTACGACGCCGATGTGCTCTGCGAGGAGTTCATCGAGGGCGAGGAAGTGACCTGTGCCGTGCTCGGCCAGGGGCTCGATGCGCGCGCGCTGCCGGTGGTGCGCATCGCCGCGCCCGAGGGCGCCTACGACTACCAGAACAAGTATTTCACCGACGACGTGAAGTACCAATGCCCGAGCGGCCTTCCCGAGGCCGAGGAGCACGAGATCCAGCGCATCACGCTGGCCGCGTACCACACGCTCGGTTGCCGTGGCTGGGGCCGCGCCGACGTGATGATCCGCGCCAGCGACCGCAAGCCATTCCTGCTGGAGATGAACACCTCGCCCGGCATGACCAGCCATTCGCTAGTGCCGATGTCGGCCCGAGCCGCGGGCATCGCGTACGAAGAACTGTGCCTGCGCGTGCTGGCCTCGGCCGCGCTCGACGCCACGGGGGGGGCGCAATAGCCATGGCCGACGGCATCCCCGCTCCCTTCGACGTCAAGCTCATGAACATCGTCGCGAACATTGCCTTCGCGATGGTGGCGCTCATGCTGCTGGCGGCGGGCGCGTGGTGGGTGCTTCGGCAGCCGTTCTTCCCGCTCGCCGGGATCAAGGTGGACGGCGAGGTCACGCACAACAACGCGGTCACGCTGCGCGCCAACGTGGCACCGCAGCTGTCGGGCAACTTCTTCACCATCGACCTGGCGCGCGCGCGTTCCGCCTTCGAGTCCGTGCCGTGGGTGCGCAGCGCGGTGGTGCGGCGCGAGTTTCCGAACAAGCTTCGTGTGACGCTGACCGAGCAGGTGCCGGTGGCCAACTGGGGCGACGAGGCGGGCTCGAAACTGATCAATGGTTTCGGCGACGTGTTCGAGGCCAACGTGGCCGAGGTCGACGACAACCTGCCGCGCCTCGATGGCCCGATCGAACAGGCGGGCCAGGTGCTGGGCATGTACCGCGTGCTGCAGCCGCAGTTCCAGCCCTACGACCTGGCCGTCGACGAGCTCACGCTGTCGAGCCGGGGCAGCTGGAAGGTGGTGCTCGACAGCGGCGCAGAGATTGAACTCGGCCGCGGCCAGAGCGAGGAGGTGACGGCCCGCCTGCAGCGGTTCCTGAAGACCGTGACCCAGGTCGCGGGGCAGTACCGCCGCACGATGGCCGACGTCGAGGGCGCCGATCTGCGCCACAACGACGCGTATGCACTGCGGCTGCGCGGCGTCACCACGGTCTCGCCAGAGGCCCCAAGAAAAATCAAGTAGCGAATACCGAGAAATCGAGGACATATCAATGCCCAAAGAATACAAAGACCTGGTCGTAGGACTCGACATCGGCACCGCCAAAGTGATGGTGGTGGTGGCCGAGGTGCTACCCGGTGGCGAGCTCAAGCTGGCCGGCCTCGGCATCGCGCCGAGCAATGGGCTCAAGCGCGGCGTGGTGGTGAACATCGACGCCACCGTGCAGAGCATCCAGCAGGCGTTGAAGGAGGCCGAGCTGATGGCCGACTGCAAGATCAGCCGCGTCTACACCGGCATCACAGGCAGCCATATCCGCGGCATCAATTCCAGCGGCATGGTGGCGGTGAAGGACAAGGAAGTGACGCCCGCCGACGTGGCCCGTGTGGTGGAGACGGCGCGCGCCATCAACATCTCGAGCGACCAGCGCCTGCTGCTGGTGGAGCCGCAGGAGTTCGTGATCGACGGCCAGGACGTGAAGGAGCCGATCGGCATGAGCGGCATGCGGCTCGAAGCCAAGGTGCACATCGTGACCGGCGCTCAGAGCGCGGCCGAGAACATCATCAAGTGCGTGCGCCGCTGCGGCCTCGAGGTCGACCAGCTGATGCTGAACCCGCTGGCCTCGAGCCAGGCGGTGCTGACGGAAGATGAACGCGAACTGGGCGTGGTGCTGGTCGACATCGGCGCGGGCACCACCGACGTGGCGATCTTCACCAACGGCGCGATCCGCCACACGGCCGTGATCCCGATCGCGGGCGACCTCATCACGAGCGACATCGCGATGGCGCTGCGCACGCCGACGAAGGACGCGGAAGACATCAAGGTCGAAAACGGCTATGCCAAGCAGCTGCTGGCCGACCCCGACACGCAGGTCGAAGTGCCGGGCCTGGGCGATCGCGGCCCGCGCATGCTGAGCAAGCAGGCGCTGGCCGGCGTGATCGAGCCGCGCATCGAAGAGATCTTCTCGCTGGTGCAGCAGGTGGTGCGCGAGTCGGGCTACGAGGAAGTGCTGTCGTCGGGCGTGGTGCTCACGGGTGGCAGCGCGGTGATGCCGGGCATGGTCGAGCTTGGGGAAGACATCTTCCTGAAGCCTGTGCGGCGCGGCATTCCGAAGTATTCGAGCGCGTTGTCCGACATGGTCGCGCAGCCCCGTGCAGCGACAGTCATGGGTCTGCTCGAAGAAGCTCGCTTCGCGCGCATGCGCGGCTTCAAGGTCGCGCAGAAGAATGGGTCGGTAAAGACTGCATTCGGACGTTTCAAGGACTTCATCGTGGGGAACTTCTGACCATGATCCATTCCCCACTCTGGCTCGCGCGTGGAAGCCCTCCATTGCATTTCAACGAGCGATGGCGGCGCACAGGTCCACCATCGTGACGGTCTCATCGTTGATCCCGTCACGGCACAAGAAAAATTCATAGATACACAACGGCAACTGCAAGATTCAAGGAGTTAAAAATGACCATCGAAATGATCGAAGTCGAAGAGTTCAACCAGGGCACGCAGATCAAGGTGATCGGTGTCGGCGGTGGCGGCGGCAACGCGGTCGCCCACATGATGGAACGCGGCGTGCAGGGCGTTCAGTTCGTCTGCGCGAACACTGACGCACAGGCACTGCAGCGCAGCAGCGCGCACAAGATCATCCAGCTCGGCACCAGCGGCCTGGGCGCCGGCAGCAAGCCCGACAAGGGCCGTGAAGCGGCCGAGCTCGCGGTGGACGACATCCGCGCGGCCATCGACGGCGCACACATGCTGTTCATCACGGCCGGCATGGGCGGCGGCACCGGCACCGGCGCCGCTCCCGTGATCGCGCGCGTCGCGAAGGAAATGGGCATCCTCACCGTGGGCGTGGTGACCAAGCCCTTCGACTGGGAAGGCGGCCGTCGCATGACCAACGCCGACGCCGGGCTGGCCGAACTCGAAGCCAACGTCGACTCGCTGATCGTGGTGCTCAACGAGAAGCTGCTCGACGTCCTGGGCGAGGACATCACCCAGGACGAAGCCTTCGCGCACGCCAACGACGTGCTGAAGAACGCCGTGGGCGGCATCTCGGAAATCATCAACGAGTACGGCGGCGTCAACGTCGACTTCGAAGACGTGCGCACCGTGATGGGCGAACCCGGCAAGGCCATGATGGGCACGGCCGCCGCCGCGGGCCCGGACCGCGCGCGCATCGCCGCCGAACAGGCCGTGGCCTGCCCGCTGCTCGAAGGCATCGACCTCTCGGGCGCCAAGGGCGTGCTGGTGCTGGTGACGGCGTCGAAGGGTTCGCTGAAGCTGAACGAGTCGAAGCTCGCGATGAACACCATCCGCGCCTACGCTTCGCCGGACGCGCACGTGATCTACGGCGCCGCCTACGACGACAGCCTCGGCGACCAGATGCGCGTGACCGTGGTGGCCACCGGCCTCTCGCGTGCCGATGCCCGCCGTCAGGCCCCCACGCTCGAAGTGATCCGCACCGGTACCGACAACATCCCGTTCACCGTGCCGACGCTCGGTGGCATGGGTCATGCCGGTGGCAGCGGCAGCCAGCCCAACTACGACGGCATGGCCGTTCCCAGCGTGTGGCGCACCAACCGCACGATGGCCGCCGCGAAGGTGGACGCGCTGTCTTCGGGCGGCATGGACGACTTCGAGATCCCGGCCTTCCTGCGCCGCCAGGCCGACTGATATCGGCTCGCCCCCAGGCTGCGCGCACTTCGTGTCGCTTCGCCTTCCCCCTGCCGGGGGCAACACCTGAGGACCGGCGGAGCCGGATCCTCGGTGTTTCGCGAAGCGGCCTATAGACGCAGAGGGCACGAAGGTTCGCAAGGGGCGCAGGGGGGACCTGAAAGGGACTTCCCCTGACCCTAGGCGCTGCGTTCACTTCGTGCCCCTTGCGTCCATCGTCGGGGCTTTAATGGATAGGACCCATGTCTATCGGTGCCATAGCGAAGGGCCTAGGGGCCCACGCCCGGCGCGCGCCTAAAATCCCCGGCGTGCTGCAACAACGAACCCTCAAGTCGATCAGCCGCGCCGTGGGCGTGGGGCTTCACAGCGGCCAACGCGTGGAGCTGACCCTGCGTCCGGCCCCGGCTGACACGGGCATCGTGTTCCGCCGCGTCGACCTGCCGGAGCCGGTCGAGATCCGCATGACCGCCGAGTCGGTCACCGACACGCGTCTCGCGTCCACGGTCTCCACCGGCGGCGCGAAGGTGCAGACCGTCGAGCACATCATGTCCGCCTGCGCGGGCCTGGGCATCGACAACCTCTACATCGACATCACGGCCGACGAAGTGCCGATCCTCGACGGGTCGGCCTCGTCCTTCGTGTTCCTGCTGCAAAGCGCGGGCATCGCGCTGCAGAAGGCGCCGCGCCGCTTCATCCGCGTGACCCGCAAGGTCGAGGTGCGCGAGGGCGAAGGCGCCAACGAGAAATGGGCGAGCCTGGAGCCATACCACGGCTACAAGCTGAGCTTCGAGATCGACTTCGACCACCGCGTCGTCAACTCCACCGGCCAGCGCGTGGAGTTCGACCTGGGCACCGATTCATACAGCCGCGACATCGCGCGTGCGCGCACCTTCGGTTTCACCAAGGAGGTCGAGTACATGCGCAGCAAGGGCCTCGCGCTCGGCGGCGGGCTGGACAACGCCATCGTGATGGACGACACCAAGGTGCTCAATGCCGGCGGCCTGCGCTATGACGACGAGTTCGTGAAGCACAAGATCCTCGACGCGATGGGCGACCTCTACATCATCGGCAAGCCGCTGCTGGCGGCCTACACCGCGTTCCGCTCGGGCCATGCGCTCAACAACAAGCTGCTGCGCGAACTGCTCTCGCACAGCGACGCCTACGAAGTCGTGACCTTCGACGACGAGAAGCGCGCGCCACGCGGTTTCGGCGAAGTCGCCCGCGCCTGGTAGGCGTCGCCCCGACGATGCTTCTTTTCCGCTGGGCCATCCTGCTGCTTCTGCTGGTGGCGGGCGTGTGCTTCGCGTTCTATGCGGGCACGGGGCAGGCCAGGTACCGGCGCATCGGATGGATCGTGTTGAAGTGGACGCTGCTCGCGGCGTTCGGCTTCTTCGCGGTGCTGATCGCCGAACGCGTCGTGTAGTTGGGCTCGCCCCCAGGCTTCGTGCATTGGCCCGTCAGGTGGCCAGCGCCTGCAACGCCTGCACCTGTTGCGCGAGCAGCGGTCCCTTGCGGTGTGTGGGCACCAGCAGCATGACTGTGTCGCCGACTGCTTTCGGCCTGCCCCAGGGCGCATGCAGCTTGCCTTGCGCAAGCATTGGCGCAACCAGCCGCTCGCGACCCATCAGCACGCCTTCGCCATCGAGCGCGGCCTGCAGTGCGAGGCTGTAGAGCGAGAAGTCGGGGCCGGCCGCGAGCGCGTCGGCTTCGATCGCCGTGGTGCCGGGCCGCACGGCTTGCAGCCAGCGCGGCCAGTCGTCGCGCCAGACGGTGTCGTGCAGGCCGCCGCAGCGCGCCAGCAGTTCCGTCAGGTCATCGAGGGAGCGCGGCCTGCCGCTGGGCGATGGCTGCTGCAGGCGCGGGCTGCACACCGGCAGCAGCCGGTCGCGTACCAGCGGGATCGCCTGCGCGCCAACGGCTGTTTCGATGTGCTCGCCGGCCCGTGCATAGAACAGCCCGAGATCGAAGGGCTCGCGGCGGAAATTCGGCGGCTGCTCCAACGCCGTGACCGACACCTGTACGCCGGGCAGCGCGGCCTTCAGCCGGGAGAGCCGCGGCGACAGCCAAAGCTGCGCCACGGCCGGCAGCGCAGCCACCTGCAGCGTGCTGCGGCGCGCGGCGGTCTGGGTCTCGTGGCGCAGTGCCTGCACCGCAAGGCCGAGCTGATCGACGGCCGCGCTGAGGGCAGGCAAGGCACGCCGCCCGTGCGGGCTGAGGCGAATGCCCTGGCTGTGCCGCTCGAACAGTGCGCCGCCGGCCCAGGTTTCCAGCGCCTTGATCTGCTGCGCGACGGCGGCCGGCGTGACGAACAGTTCTTCGGCCGCGCGCGCGAAGCTGCCGTGGCGCGCGGCCGCCTCGAAAGCGCGCACGGCCGTGTGCGGCGGCAGGCGAGGGCGGGGCGGTGCGAGCGGCATGCGAGGATCTTCCAGGCCAAGTTTTTCCAGGGCTCAGGCCTAGATTATCCGGTTTGCCCGGCCGCGCACTGCAGGCGACGATGCGCCCATCCATCACTTCCAGCGAGATCCACCGCATGCCCGCCGCCCTGCAACGCCGCCCCTGGGTTCCCGCCGCCAGCGAAGACCACGTGCTTTCCATTGCCGCCGACGCCGCCGCGCGCGATGCGGCGGGCGTCGCCACCGAGATCGAGCGGCTGGTGGCCGACAACCACCGCATCCACGACATCGACGGGCTGAATCTCAACCCCGCTACCAACGTGATGAACCCAGCCGCCGAGGCGCTGCTGTCGCGCGGGCTCGGCTCGCGCCCCTCGCTCGGCTATCCGGGCGACAAGTACGAGATGGGATTGGAGGCCATCGAGCGGATCGAGGTCGTCGCCGCCGAACTCGCGGCTGAGGTCTTCGGCGCGAAGTTCGCCGAAGTGCGCGTGAGTTCCGGCGCGCTGTCGAATCTCTACGTGTTCATGGCGACTTGCCAGCCTGGCGACACGATCATCGTGCCGCCGCCCAGCATCGGCGGCCACGTCACGCACCATGCGGCGGGCGCGGCCGGGCTCTATGGCCTGAAGCCGGTTTCCGCGCCCGTCGATGCCGATGGCTATACGGTCGATACCATCGCGCTGGCCAGGCTGGCGCGCGAAGTGAAGCCGAAGCTCATCACCATCGGCGGCAGCCTGAACCTGTTTCCGCATCCGGTGCCCGAGATCCGCGAGATCGCCGATGGCGTGGGCGCGAAGCTGCTGTTCGACGCGGCGCACCTCTCGGGCATGGTGGCCGGCAAGGCGTGGCCGCAGCCGCTCGAACAGGGTGCGCATGCGATCACCATGAGCACCTACAAGAGCCTGGGCGGCCCGGTGGGTGGCCTGATCGTGTCGAATGACGCGGCGCTGATGGAGCGCATCGACGCCATCGCATACCCCGGCCTCACGGCCAATTCGGATGCGGGCCGCACGGCCGCGCTGGCCCGCGGGCTGCTCGACTGGAAGGCGCATGGCGCAGCCTATGCAGCTGCCATGCGCGAGACCGCGCAGGCACTGGCGCGCGCGCTCGATGCGCAAGGCCTGCCCGTGTTCGCGAAGGCGCGCGGCTTCACGCAGTCGCACCAGCTTGCGGTTGAAGCAGCGCGCTGGGGCGGCGGGCAGCATGCGGCGAAGAAGCTCGCGCGAGGCGGCCTGCTGGCCTGCGGCATCGGCCTGCCGATCGCGCCCGTGGAGGGCGACATCAATGGCCTGCGGCTCGGCGTGCCCGAGATCGTGCGCCTGGGCTTCACGCCCGACGACATGCCGCAGCTTGCCGACTGGATCGCGCGTGCACTCGAAGGCGATGCGGCGTGCGTGGCCGCCGAAGTGCGCGAGCGCCGCACGCGGCTCGGCGAGTTGCGCTACATCGTGCGCTGACTCAGCGCGAACGCCCTTGCCGGTAGGTGCCGGCGTGGGTCTTCGACAGCTGGGCCGCTTCCGCGAGCCGCGCCATCGAGCGCCCCACCTGCGCATGCGTGATGGCGATGCCCAGCGCGTCCGCCGCATCGGCGCCCGGCAGGCCCGGCAGGTCGAGCAGCCGCCGCACCATCTCCTGCACCTGCGCCTTGGCGGCCTGGCCGTGGCCCGCCACGGCCTTCTTCATCTGCAGCGCGGTGTACTCGGCTACCGAGAGGTTGTTGCTGACCAGCGCGGTCACGCAGGCACCGCGCGCCTGCCCCAGCAGCAGCGTCGACTGCGGGTTGACATTGACGAAAATGATCTCGACCGCCGACGCATCGGGCTGGTAGCGCGACGTGATCTCCGCGATGCCGTCGAACAGCACCTTCAGGCGCGCCGGCAGGTTGCCGGTGCCCAGGTGCCGGGTGCTGATGGTGCCGCTGGCCACGTAGCGCAGCGCATGGCCGTCCGCGTCGACCACGCCGAAACCGGTGGTCTGCAAGCCGGGGTCGATGCCAAGAATGCGCATGAGAGAAACGAAAGGCCTACGCCCGAGCAAAGAGGAGAGAGAAGGACCGAGCCAGCGCTGGAAAGCCGCGCGATCGCGGGCAGAATCCGTGCCGATTCGTACAGTCTGCCCCGCTTCCCGCAGGGCGCGCCACACAAGGAAGCGAATGTGAATGTAGTCGAGTCCTCCGCGCAGCGGCAACTGGACGAGGCGCAAGCCTTGCTCGAACGCCTGCAGCACCCCGCTGAACGCGCAGCCGCGAGCTTCCGGCGCGTCGAACTGCTCAACGACCTGGGCCGCCGCGACGAGGCGCTGGCCGGCTGCACCCGGCTGCTCAACGAATTCGCGGCCATGCCCGAGGCCGGCGTGGTCGTGCCCTGCTGCCAGGCGCTGCGCCTGCTGGCGCACATGCTGCGCCAGATGCACCGCCCCGCCGATGCGCTCGCCACCCTCGACCGCCTGATCGCCGCGCACGGCCAGCGCGGCGAGCCAGGGATCCGCGAGCACATCGCCCATGCGCTGTACCAGCGCACCTGGTGGATCGACGAGCCCGCGGCGCGCTGCGAGGCCTGCGACGCCATGAGCGAACTGCTCGACAGCCAGCCCGATGCCGCGCTCGACGCCTGGCGCGCGGAGGCCCGGCTGCTCAAGGCCGAGATCGAACATCACCGCGGCCTGCCGCAGGACGCACTGGCCACGCTCGATGCGGTAATCGAGCGCTTCGACGGCAGCACCGACCCGGGCGTGGTGCTGCGCGTGGCGCGCGCGCGCCTGGCCTCGGTGCTGAACCTGCGCGAGCTGGCGCAGCATGCGCAGGCCCAGGTGATGTGCCTGGCGGTGGCCGACCAGATCGAGGCCGGCCTTGAGGACGCGGCGCCCGAGCTGCGCATCGAGGGCGTGCGGGCGCTGACCCTGTTCTTTGACGGGTTCGGCATCGACGAGCATGCGAACCGCGCCGAGCTGGTCGGCTGGCTGCTCGAGCGCTACGGCCGCGATGCCTCGGCGCAGGTACGCCGCATGGCCGTGCGCCGTGCCTACGACTGGTCGGTGGGCCTGCGCGAGCAGGATGACGGGGAGGCCGCGCTGGCCGCCTGCGAGCGGTTGCTCGCCACCTTCGGCGCAGACTCCGATGCCGGGGTGCAGCGCACCGTGGCGGGCGCGCTGCTCAACAAGGGCTTCGTGCTGCTCGAACGGCTCGGCCGGGCCGAAGAGGCGCTCGCCGTGTACGAGCAGCTCGCGAAGCAATTGCGGGGCGCTCTCACGCCCGAGCTGCAGGACACCCTGGACAAGGCCACCGCCGGCCGCCAGGCCTGCCTGAAGCGGCTGCGCAAGGCCGATGCCGCCGGCAACCTGCCGGAACTGCCGTCCGAGCTGCGCGACGAAGTGCGCGACAAGGTCAGGCAGGGCCGCAAGCATGGCGATGCCGGCGAATCGAACGAGGCCATCGCGCTGTTCGACGAGGTGCTGGCCGCGCATGGCGCGTCGCCGCACCCCGAGCTGCGCCGGCAGTGCGCGCGGGCGCTGGTCCACAAGGCCTTTTGCCTGGTCGCGCTGGAGCGCTTCGCCGAAGTGGTCGTTGCCGCCGATGCGATGGACGCGCGCTACGGCGCCGACCCGTCCACGGAGATGCAGGAGACCGTCGCGCTGTGCCTGCAATACAAGAGCACCGCGCTCGACCGCCTCGGCCTGCACGACGACGGGATGCGGGTGCACGACCAGATCGTCGCGCGCTGGGGCAACTCCGAGTTGCCGGACCTGCGCGGGCGCGTGGTCGGTGCGCTGTTCCGCAAGGGCGCCACGCTGCGCCAGACCGGCCAGCTCAAGGCGGCCGTGGACTGCTACGACGAGGCCATCGCTCGCACCACCGGTGCGAGGGAAGGCACGCTGCAGCTGTGGGCCGCCAAGTCGATGATCAACAAGGCCAAGGCGCTCGACAAGCTCGGCGACCCCGTGGGGCAGGCCAAGGCCTACCGCGCGCTCATTGCGCGCTTCGGCGATACAGGCGATGCCGCGCTGCGCGAACGCGTCGCCAATGCCTGCGAATGGCTGGCCGAGGCCGAGGGCCGGCAGGGTCGCGTCGAGGCGCAGCGCGCGGCGCTCGAAGCCGCGCTGGGGCGCTTCGGCACGGCGTTGTCGGCCGAGCAGCGCGCGCGCCTCATGCGCGAGCTGCAGGCGCTGAAGGCCAGGGCGTTCGGCCGAAAGGCCAAGGAGGCCTTCGACCGCGTGGTGCGACGCAAGGCCTGAGCGAGGTCACCCGACACTCGAATCTGAACTGTCTCCGGAGTTCTTTCAGGAATACCGCGGAACCGGCTTTGCCGGGCCGCAGGTATTGCCCCCTGCAAGGGGGTTGGCGAAGCGACACGAAGTGCGCGCAGCCTGGGGGTGTGCCACGTTCAGGCGTTGAAGTACCAGCGGATCGAGTGGAAGAAGATCGGGGCGGCGAAGCACAGCGCATCGACCCGGTCGAGAAGGCCGTTGGCTCCCGTCACGCCCACGCCCTTCTGGCCCCAGTTCGGAATCCCCCGGTCGCGCTTGAGCGCCTTCATCACGAGGTGCCCCATCGATCCCGCGATGCAGGCAATGACCGATACCGCCAGCGCTTGCCCGAACCTGAACGGCGTGATGAACGAGAACAGCGCGCCCACCAGGCTGGCCACGACGATGCCGATGCCCCAGCTGGTCCAGTTGAAGCTGCGGCTCACGTTGGGCGCGAAGGGCGTGCGCTGCATGCGGCGCGAGATCAGGTGCTGCACCAGCACCGAGGTCTGCACCACGAACACCAGGAAGAACACGAGGAACGCGCTCTTGCCTTCGTAGCCCGGAAAGCTCAGCAGCAGCAGCGCAGGCACGTGGCTCATGCCGTAGACGCAGACCATGATGCCCCACTGCAGCTTGGCGTTGCGCTCGAGGAACTGGCTCGGGTCGTCGGCCAGCGCGCTCGCCACCGGGATCGCGAGGAACACGTAGACCGGGATGAACACGGTGAACAGGTCGAAGCGCGCGGTGGCCACCAGCCAGAACTGGATCGGCAGCACCACGAAGAAGGCCAGGATCAGGCTGCGGTGGTCGCCGCGCCGCGTGGGCGAGAGCGTGATGAACTCGCGCAGCGCGAAAAAGGAAATCAGCGCGAACAGCACGGTGGCCACGGTTTCGCCCAGCGCCCAGCCGATCCAGAAGATGATCACCATGAACCAGGTGGTGCCCAGCAGCGCGCGGAAGTGCGCCAGTTCGGCTTGCCAGGCGGCGTCGTGCACGGGGTTGCGGCGCTCCCGGAAGGTGAGGAAGAACGCGGTGGCGCTCACGATTGCGAGCAGGCCGAAGACGATGAGGAAGAGTGCAGCGACCTGTTGGGTCGGGGTGAGGCTGCGCAGGAACTGGTTCATCTGTCGGTCATTTCAGACATCGCGCAAGGCAATCACCGCGGCACGCGCACGATCAAGGAAGGGCCGGCGCTCTTCGCCTTCTTCGACACGGATCGGCGCGCCGAAAGTGACCGAGCAGAGGATGGGCACTGGCACGATCTCGCCCTTGGGCATCACGCGCTGCACGTTGTCGATCCAGGCGGGCACCAGCACCACCTCTGGGAACATCGTGGCTAGCGTGTAGAGGCCCGACTTGAACTTCTGCGGCTCGCCCGTGTGGCCGCGCGTGCCCTCGGGAAAGATGATGATCGAGTCGCCGCTTCGCAGGGCTTCGACGAGGGGCGCAAGCGGATCGGGGGCAGGAGCTGCCGCGACGGGCGGGGCTTCGGGTTCTGCCGACGGAGGCGGCGGGGCAGGGGGCTCCGGCAGGTCGAGCCGGCCTTGCGCTTCGGGCACCGTCTCGGCGGGCGGTTCCGGTGTCGTCAATGGCAGCAGGGGCTCCATCGACGGCTCGATGCGCTCGGCCGGTGAGGGAGCGACGGCTCGCGCAGCGGGCGCTGGCGGCGGGGCCTCGACCGCCACAGGGGCAAGGGATGCCGTCGCAGCAGGCGCCGCCTGGCGCTCCACGTACACCGCGTTGAACACCTCCGTCGTGATCCAGCGCTTGACCGGCGTGTTGGCCCAGTAGTCGCGCGCCGCGATCGGCCGCGTGATGCTGCGCAGCTCCTCGGGCAGCGCCGCCCAGATCATCACCAGGTCGGCATGGCTCTGGTGGTTGGCGAAGTAGATGCGCTGCTCGGCCTTCGGCGGACAGCCATACCAGCGCGCCTGGGCGCCTGTGAGCAACCGGACGATTCCCAACAACAACCAACCCGTGAGCTTTGCCAGCATATGGGCGCGATGATACGGGCCATGCGATGGCGTCTCGATCCTCTTTCACTCGTGTGGGCGGTGGCCCTGTTCTTCGTTCTCGTGCTGCTGGCCACCGTCGGCGCGCGCTGGGGCTGGCTGCGCAGCTTCTTCGGCGACGTGCTGGCCGTGGTGTGGGTGTACTTCGTCTTCAGGACCGCGATCGCCGCACGCGTATGGCCGCTGGCATTGGCCGCGCTGGGCGTGGGGCTCGCGGTCGAGCTCGGGCAATACCTCGCGGCGGCGTGGCACCTGCACATCCCGAACCGCGCCTTGCGCATCGTGCTCGGCAGCACGGCCGACTGGTGGGACGTGCTGGCCTATGTGATCGGCTTCGGTGCGGTGCTGGCCATCGAAGGCCTGCGCGGCACGCTCAGGGCAGTTCGGCCGCAGGCATCCGTGCCATGACCGTCGACGCCCGCCCGCTCAGGTAGGGCGAACCGAGCCGGCGCTCGAAGAACCTGGGGCTCGGCAGCATCACCGCGAGGCGCGCGGCCTCGCTGGTGCTCAGGCGCGACGCCGGCTTGCGGAAGTAGTACTGCGACGCCGCCTCGGCGCCGAACACGCCTTCGCCCCACTCGACATTGTTGAGATAGATCTCGAGGATGCGCCGCTTGTCCAGCAGCACTTCGAGCAGCGTGGCGAGCACCAGCTCCTGGCCCTTGCGCAGCAAGGTGCGTTCGCTGGACAGCAGCAGGTTCTTCGCGAGCTGCTGCGTGATGGTCGATCCGCCGCGCAGCTGCACGGGCCGCACCGGCTTGCCGCGTGCCAAGGCGCGCGCCGCGCGTTTGGCGGCCAGCTCCTCGGCCTTGGCGTTGCGCTGGCGCGCGCGCTCGATGGCTTCCCACTCCACCCCGTTGTGGTCGACGAAGCCGGCGTCCTCGCTCGCGATGACGGCGCGCTTGAGCGTGTCGTTGATCTGCGAATAGGGCACCCACTGCTGCCGCCAGCCGCCGCCGCTGCCCTGGTGGATGGCAATCTGGAAGGCTTCGGAGCGCTGGAACGCGGTGCTCTGCGGATCGACCACGGCCATTGCCGCGATGCGCGCCACGAAGAACAGCTCGAGTGCCGCGCCCGCCACCACGAGGCAGGCGATCAGGCGCAGCACGGCTTTCATTTTTTCGCAGCGGCAAGCGATGCGCGCACTTCGGCCAGCACCTGTGCGGAAGGCGGGCGCACGCCGCGCCAGATCTCGAACGACTCGGCCGCCTGCTCGACGAGCATGCCCAGCCCGTCGCGCGCCACCGCGCCATGCGCCTCGGCCCAGGCCATGAAGCCCGCGGCCGCGGGGCCGTACATCATGTCGACCGCGAGCCCGCCGGCGCGCAGCACGCTGGCCTTCACCGGCACCGCGTCGCCCGCGAGGCTGGAGGCGGTGGCGTTGACCACCACGTCGAAGGCGCCCGGCACTTCGTCGAGCGCCCAGGCCTCGAGCGAGGCGCCATGGCGCAGCGCGATGGCCGCATGGTGGCGCACCAACTCGACGGCCTTGCCGACGGTGCGGTTCGCGACCACGACGCGCGAGACGCCCGCATCGAGCAGCGGGCCGAGCACGCCGGCTGCCGCACCGCCCGCGCCGATCAGCAGCAGCGCCTTACCTTTCAGCGGCACGCCCGCGTTGCGCACGATGTCGTTGACCAGGCCGATGCCGTCGGTGTTGTCCGCGTGGATGCTGCCGTCGGCGTCGAAGCGTAGCGTGTTGGCCGCCTGCGCGAGCAGGGCGCGTTCGCTGGTGTGCTGCGCCAGCGCAGCGGCTTCGAACTTGAAGGGGACCGTGATGTTGCAGCCGCGCGCGGTGTCGCCGCGTTCGGCGGCTTCGCTGCGAAAGGCCGCGATGCCTTCGGCGAAGGCGCCGAGCGGAATCAGCCGCCGGCCGTAGTCCAGCTGCTGGCCGCAGAGTTCGGCAAAACGCGCGTGGATGCCGGGCGAGCGGCTGTGCTCGACCGGGTTGCCCATGACGCAGTACAGGTCCATGGCGTCTGCCTCCTTGGGTTTTCTTGTCGTCTACTGCGAGGAGAGTTCGACCGACCCGTCGTGTGCAAACCGGAAGTGCGGCCGGATCACGATCTGGTCCGCATGCTCCTTGCGCATCGCATCGGTGAACTTGCCGAAGTTGCCGACGCTGGCGACGATGGCCTGGGCGCGGCGGTCCAGCACGGGAGCGCCCGAGCTTTCATCGACCACCGTCGAGAGCAGTCGGCCGTCGAAGTTGACCGTGATGGTCATCGTGAGCTCGCCATAGAGCTTCTTGCCGGCGAGCGTCGGAAAGTTGGCTGTGCCCTGGGCTTCCACCCGGCGGCGCAGCGAGTCCACGTAGCTCGCGAAGGCCGCTTCCCGCGTGAAGGGGCTCAGGAAGCGCTTCTTCGGGCGTGCGTTTTCCTCGTTCACGCGGCGCTCGATCTCGGCCAGCAGGTTGATCATCTGCCGGCGCTTTTCTTCCTGCGCCGTGGCCTCGGTCGGGTCGCCGGGGTTGCGCGGGTCGGGCGCAGGCATTGCGGCGAGCTCGCGCTTGAGCTGGGTGAGCATCTGCAACTGCTCGGTCTGCATCGCATCGACCTTGCGCTGCGCGTCCTCGAACGATTCACCGACGGTGGTGAAGCTCGACGGCGGCAGCGGGCTGGTCGCGCGGCCCTTGTCGAGGTCGCCGCCGCCCGCAAGCGAGGTCTGCGCCCGCAGCCGGGCGCTGGGATCGGGCTTGTCGTTGGTCCTTGTGTTGACCAGGATCACTTCGAGCGGCGTGTCGCTGAAGACCTTGTTGAACGATTCGGGATCGACGAAGCGCACCGCGAGCAGCACGGCATGCGCAATGACCGACACGCCCAGTGCAATCTGCAGCGTGCTGAGGTCCTTGAAGTTCATTCTCGAAATTCCTCCAGGGGGCGCATTTCTCCGGACGAGCTGCCGAAGTTCATGCTGGCGTGTTTTCGGGTGCGGCTTCGCTGTCGCTCAGGTCGACGGCAATGGCGATCGGGCCTGCGACCACCTCTTCCTCCTCTCCGCTCTCTTCGTCGACGGCCGCATCGGCCTTCGGCGCGTCGAGGCGTTCGAGCACGGTGCCGGTCACGTCGAGCGCGATCTCGTCGATCTCGCCGAGCTTCACGCGCAGCCGTGCGCCGCGTTCCTGCTGGCCGGCCACCGGGAACACCAGCGGCAGCGTGTCGGCACGCACCAGCGCGCCGTTCGGCAGGTCCTTGATGACGGTGGCTTCGAGTTCGGTGATGCCCTGCTGCTGCAGGTACTTCAGCGTCCAGAAGCGTTCCATGCCGCCCTGGTAGGCGTTGTACGTGGCATAGGCCGCGTCGAAGCCGGAGAGGATCGAGAACAGGTCGGCGTCCTTCGGCTTGAAAGGCGCGGCCAGTGCAGCGGTCTTGCCGTGGCGCGCCGCCGCGATGATCTGCCACTGGTTCACGAGGTCGGTATAGCGGCGCAGCGGCGAGGTGCTCCACGCGTAGCTCTTCACGCCCAGGCCCGCATGCGGCAGCGCGCGCGTGCCCATGCGCACCTTGATGCCGGGCGCGAGGCTCGCCTGGCTGCGGTAGAGGCCGGGCACGCCCAGTTCGCCGAGCCAGCCGCCCCAGCTGCTGTTGGCCAGGATCATCGCCTCGGACACGATCAGGTCGAGCGGCGCGCCGCGCTCGCGCGTGCTGATCTGCACCTGCTCGCTGCCGGTGGGCTCGCCGTCGTTGCCGACGAGGCGGAAGTTGTAGTCGGGCCGGTTGAAGTTCTCCGGCTTGCCGCGCACCACTTCGCGCTGCGCCTTCAACTGCTTGGCGAGGCGGAACAGGAAGGAGAGCGGGGCGCGCAGGTTCGCGGCGGCTTCCGGAGTGTTGTCGCTCTGGCAGGACGCGTCTTCGAGCCAGGGCTGCGTGACGACGGTGTCGAGCTGGTCGTGGCGCAGGTTGGCCACGATCGGCACGCGCTCCAGTTTCGTTTCGGTGGCTTGCAGTTCCAGCGTGGCTTCGTCGAAGCGCGCATAGAGCGACACGGCAGGCCGGTCACCGCCTTCGAGCAGGGTGTAGGTGTTGACCACGTCGTCGGGCAGCATCGTGATCTTGTAGCCCGGCATGTAGACCGTCGACATGCGCGCACGCGCCACGTTGTCGATGGCGCTGCCCGGCGTCAGCGCCAGAGCCGGCGCCGCGATGTGGATGCCGACCGTGACGGTGCCCGTGCCCAGGCCTTGCACCGAGAGCGCGTCGTCGATCTCGGTGGTCTGCGAATCGTCGATCGAGAAGGCCTGCAAGCCGGACGCCACCGGCAGGTCGTCCACGATGGCCGGTGCCGCGAGCGCGGGGAAACCGGTGCCCTTGGGAAAGTTCTCGAACAGGAAGCGGCGCCAGTGGAACTGGTAGGGCGAGTCGATGGCGCCGGCGCGCTCCAGCAGATCGAGCGGCGCGCGCTGCGTGGCGCGCGAGGCGTCGACCACGGCCTTGTATTCGGGGGCGTTCTTGTCGGGGCGGAACAGGATCTTGTAGAGCTGCTCGCGCACCGGTGCGGGGCACACGCCTTCGGCCAATTGCGCGGCCCATTCGGCGATCTGCGCCTGGATGGCTTTTTTCTTCTCGATGGCGGCCAGCGCCTGCTGCACGATCTCGGCCGGCGCCTTCTTGAAGCGCCCCTTGCCCGCGCGGCGGAAATAGTGCGGCGCCTCGAACAGCGCGAACAGGGCGGCGGCCTGCTGCGCCAGCGAGGGCTTGTCGCTGAAATAATCGGCTGCGAGATCGGCAAAGCCGAATTCCCCCTCGGCCGCGAATTCCCAGGCGAGGTCGAGGTCCATGGCGGCGGCGAGAGTGCGCGCCTCGGCGATCAGGTCGGCGGGCGACGGTTTCTCGAAACGCAGCACGATGTTGGCGCCCTTGACCTTGACGCGCTTGCCGGTGTCGAGTTCGACCTGTGCCGACGCCTCGGCCTCCGACAGCACGCGGCCGCCGAGGTACTTGCCGGCTTCTTCAAACAATACAAACATCCCTCGATTGTCCCACGCTGAAAACCGGCGCGATCCAATTCCAGGATGCAGCGGAACCGGCCTTGCCGGGCCGCAGGCATCGCCCCCTGCAAGGGGATTGGCGCAGCGACATGAAGTGCGCGAAGCCTGGGGGTGTACCTAGATCGGGTTGATGAACGCCATGACGTCGTCGAGATGCGCTTTCTCGAAGTCGGAGAGGGCGTGGTCGCTGCCTTCGAGCAGCTTGATGTTGCTGTCGGGATAGCGCGCGGACATCTCATGCCAGTCGAGCGCTTCGTCGCCCTTGGCGATGATGGCGAAGACGCGCTCGGGCCGCGTGAGCGGGCCGACTTCCATCGCACGCAGTTCGTGGATGTATTCGGGGCGGAAGTAGAAATGCTCGGCCGGGTCGTGCCAGAGGGTCTGGTCGCCGATGTAGCGCGTGAGGTCGCGTGCGGGATGTACGGCCGGATTGAGCAGCACCGCGCGGCAGCGCGTCATGCCGGCCACGTAGGTCGCGTAGTACCCGCCGAGCGACGAGCCCACCACCGCCATCGACTTGCGCGGCCAATGCGCGATGCCCTTCATCACCATGTCGATGGCATCGTGCGGCGACGGCGGCAATTGCGGGCACCACCACTGCAGGTTCGGGTGGCGCTGCGCCACGCGTTCCGCGACGATCCGGGCCTTGGTCGAACGAGGCGAAGAACGGAAGCCGTGCAGATAGAGCAGGTGAGTGGTGTGCGCATCCATGCGAGGAAAGGACGGGAGGTGCGGCTGTTGCACCTCGCTTGGCGGGACCGGGTAATTCTGCATGAGGTCTGTTCTCGCGAGGCCGCTTCCAACATACGAAAAGCCCGCTGTGCGGGGGTTCTTCGGGAACGCTATAGCTTACTGAGGCCTGGGGCGCGTGGGCACCCTGTGTACGCGGAATCCAAAAGTACTCATGTGATGACCAAGGGGTGCAGGTGGCCTGCGTTCGGGCTACGTCACATGCGAGAGAGGGGCTCGCCTCGGAAAAGCGCGGTTTCGTGGAGCCTTGCGATGTGCATCCCATGAACCGGGTAGGCGCGTACGGATTCGGTGGGGGCGCCGAGGCTTATGCTCTGCCCATGAACACTGAGGCTCAGGAGGACGCGACGCTGCACCGCTGGGGTGTGCTCGTTGTCGAAGACGACAGCCGCGCGCGTGCCTTTTTCGAGGCCAGCGTGCAGCGCAGCCCACGCCTTTTCTGGCTCGGCAGCGCCGGAACGGTGCAGGAAGCGCTGGGATGGCTGGCCCGCACCGCCACCATTCCCGACGTGCTGCTGGTCGACCTCGGCATGCCCGACGGCACGGGCCTCGACGTGATCCGGGACGCGGTCGCGCGCTTTCCTGGCTGCGAGCCGCTGGTGGTGTCGGTCTTCGGCGACGAGGAGAACGTGCTCGCCAGCATCGAAGCAGGGGCCGTGGGCTACATCCACAAGGACGCCGCACCGGAGGACATCGCGCAGACCATCGTGGAGATGAAGGCTGGCGCCTCCCCGATCTCGCCCATGATCGCGCGGCGCGTGCTCGCGAAGTACCGCAGCCTGCAATCGGCAGCCCCTCCCGGCGCGGCGCCGGGGGCAGCGCCCGAAGCCGCCGCGGAAGAGTCCGACCGCGGCCTGCTGTCGGCGCGCGAGCACGAGGTGCTGACGCTCATCGCTCGCGGCTTCTCGTACGCGGAAATCGCGCGGCTCAAAGGACTGAGCGTGCACACGGTGCAGACCCACATCAAGAATCTCTACGGAAAGCTCGCCGTGCATTCCAAGAGCGAGGCGGTTTTCGAAGCGACGCGTCTCGGCCTGTTGTCTCATCCGGGCTGAACGCAGATGCGACCAAGTCGGGTGCTGCTGCTTGTGCTTTGGCTGGCGATGCTCTTCGCGGGTATCCCCGGCGTCTGCGGCGCGGCTGCGTACGAGGCACCGATCGAACTGCGCCAGGGCACCGTCACGACCTCTGTCGACGGCACCACGCGCACGGGGCCTGTCGAGCTGCCCTACCACTGGGACCGCCGGCACCAGGGGCGTCCCGGCCTGGCGAGCTTCGATCTGCCGTTCAGGCTCGAGGCCGTGCCCGAGACACCGTGGGGCATCTTCATCCCGCGCGTCGGCAACGTTTTCGAGGTGCAGCTCAACGACGCGCTGCTGCAGGTCTACGGCGACCTGAGCCGCGGCAATGATGCCGACTACGCCAAGGCGCCCATCTACGTGCCGGTGCCCGGGCGCCTGCTGCGAACGGGCGACAACCTCCTGCAGATCCGGCTGCGCGCCGACACCGCGCGGCGCGCGGGGCTTTCGCGGGTGGTCATCGGGCCGGCCACGCCGGTGCGCAATGAACTCTTCGAGAGTGCCTACGCATGGCGCTTCACCGGCTCGGTGCTGCTGATGGCCTTCAGCCTGATCGTGGGCGGCATCGCGTTGGCGCTGTGGCTGACGCAGGTCGACGCCGATGCCAGGGGCGCACAGCGGCGCGACGGCATTTACTTCTGGGCCGCGCTGGCCGAGTTCTGCTGGGCGCTGCGGGTGGCCGACGGCGTGATCGCGGAGCCGCCGCTGTCCTGGGGGCCATGGGGCGTGCTGATGGCCGCCTGCTATGCGGGCTGGGCAGCCTCTTCCATGATGTTCGCCTATCACCTTGCGGGATGGGCGCGCGAGCGCCGCGGCCGGTGGGTGCGGTGGCCGATCGCGGGCGTCGTGGCCGGGACGGTGTTGTCCAGTGCGCTGTCGCTGCAGCGCGACGAGCCGATGTGGCTCACCGGCTGGCTCGCCGTCGAGATCGTTTTCGTCCTGGCCTTCGCCGGTGCCTTCGCGGTCGCCACCCTGCGCAAACCGAACGCAGAGCGGCTGCTGGTGGCCGGCGCTGCCCTGGTGACGGTGGCCTTCGGCACGCGCGACTGGCTGGTGATCCGCCTCGGCGACGCCTATGGCGAGACCACCTGGGTGCGCTATTCGTCGGTGTTCTTCGGCGTGGCGCTGCTGCTGATCGTGCTGCGGCGCTTTCGCGCGGCGAGCGTGCAGGCGCGCGGCTCGGTCGCGGCGCTCGCCGAGCGGGTGGCCCAGCGCGAGCGCGAGCTCGCGGCCACCTACGCAGAGCTCGAAGCGGCGGCGCGCGACCAGGCGCGCACCCACGAGCGCGAGCGCATCCTGCGCGAGATGCACGACGGCGTGGGCTCGCACATCAGCTCGGCGATCCGGCAGCTGCAGTCGGGTCAGAGCAGCTCGGGCGACCTGCTGCGCACGCTGCGCGATTCGCTGGACCAGCTGAAGCTGTCGATCGATTCGATCCATCTGCCGCCGGGCGACGTGGGCGCGCTGCTGGCGGCGGCGCGCTACCGGCTGGAGCCCCGGCTGGCGGCGGCGGGCATCGAGTTCGAATGGGCGGTGGACGAGGTGGAGCCGGTGGAGGGGCTCGACGCGCTGGGCATGCGGCAGTTGCAGTTCCTGCTGTTCGAGGCGATCTCCAACGTGCTGCAGCATGCGCAGGCCACCGTGCTGCGGTTCGAAGCCGGCATGCAGGGCAAGACGGTGCAGCTGCGGGTGATCGACAACGGCAAGGGCTTCGACGCGGTGAAGCACCTGCCGCGGTCGCTGGCGGAGCGCTCGGGGGCCATCGGGGCCCGGCTGGCGGTGGAAAGCCGACCCGGGCGCACGGTCGTTCAGCTCGAATTCGATTGAGGGGGCTGGCGGGGCAGGGATAATCCGCCCCCATGTCTGCCGTGTTCAACCAGCCCTCCCTGGCGCGTCGCATCGCGCCCATCTTCCAGGGCTTCGACGGCTTTCTGGCCTTCGCCGTGCTGCTGCTCGCGTTCGCCGGGCTGCTGACCATGTATTCCTCCGGCTACGACCACGGCTCGCGCTTCGTCGACCATGGCCGCAACATGCTGCTGGCCGGCTTCATCATGTTCGCGGTGGCGCAGGTGCCGCCGCAGCGGCTGATGCTGGCGGCCGTGCCGCTCTACACGATGGGCGTGGCCCTGCTGGTGGCGGTGGCGCTGTTCGGCATCACCAAGAAGGGCGCCACGCGCTGGATCAACGTGGGCGTCGTGATCCAGCCCAGCGAAATCCTGAAGATCGCGATGCCGCTGATGCTGGCCTGGTGGTTCCAGCGGCGCGAGGGCCAGTTGCGGCCACTCGATTTCGTGGTGGCGACGGTGCTGCTGGCGGTGCCGGTCGGCCTCATCATGAAGCAGCCCGACCTCGGCACCTCGCTGCTGGTGCTGGCGGCCGGGCTGGCGGTGATCTTCTTTGCCGGGCTGCCATGGAAGCTGATCGTGCCGCCGGTGCTGATCGGCGCGGTGGCCGTCACGCTGATCGTGGGTTTCGAGTCGAGGCTGTGCGCCGACGGGGTCGACTGGCGCGTGCTGCACGACTACCAGAAGCAGCGCGTGTGCACGCTGCTCGACCCCAGCAAGGACCCGCTGGGCAAGGGCTTCCACATCATCCAGGGGATGATCGCCATCGGTTCGGGCGGGGTGGGCGGCAAGGGCTTCATGCAGGGCACCCAGACGCACCTCGAGTTCATTCCCGAGCGCACCACCGACTTCATCTTTGCCGCGTATTCCGAGGAGTTCGGGCTGATGGGCAACCTGGCGCTGATCTCGGCCTTCATCCTGCTGGTCTTTCGCGGGCTGGTCATCGCCACCAACGCGGCCACCCTGTTCTCGCGCCTGCTGGCGGGAGCGGTGACGATGATTTTCTTCACCTATGCCTTCGTGAACATGGGCATGGTGAGCGGCATTTTGCCGGTGGTGGGGGTGCCGCTGCCGTTCATCAGCTACGGCGGCACCGCCATGGTGACGCTTGGGTTGGGGCTGGGCATCCTGATGTCTATCGCCCGGGCCCGAAAACTGGCTCAAAGCTAGCGCGCCCCCAGGCCAGGAACACCGGGGAACCGGCCTTGCCGGGCCTCTGGTGTCCCCGGCAGGGGGAAGGCGAAGCGACGCGAAGTGCGCGCAGCCTGGGGGCGAGCCATAGAATCCTGAAATGATCTCTCGCGAACCCACCATCGAGCGCCTCGCCACGGCGCAACAGCTCCTGCTCACGCCGTTCGGACTCGACGAATCGCACCTGAGCAAGGCCTTGGCCGAGATCACCGCGCACCGGGTGGACGACGCCGACCTGTACTTCCAGTACACCCGCAGCGAAGGCTGGAGCCTCGAAGAGGGCATCGTCAAGACCGGCAGCTTCAGCATCGACCAGGGCGTTGGCGTGCGCGCGGTCAGTGGCGAGAAAACCGCCTTCGCTTACTCCGACGATATTTCCGAAGCCTCGCTGCTCGACGCGGCGCGCACGGTCCGCTCCATTTCCTCCGCTGGCCGCACCGGCCGCGTGAAGACGGCGACCCGCAAGATCGCCTCCAGCCGCTCGCTCTACGACGGCATCGACCCCATCGCCACGCTCGACAGCACCGCCAAGGTGAAGCTGCTCGAAAAGGTCGAAAAACTGGCCCGCTCGCGCGATCCGCGCGTCGCGCAGGTCATGGCCGGCCTCGCAAGCGAATACGACGTGGTGCTCGTGGCCCGCGCCGACGGCACGCTGGCCGCCGACGTGCGCCCGCTGGTGCGCTTGTCGGTCACCGTGATCGCCGAGCAGAACGGCCGCCGCGAAATCGGCTCCGGCGGTGGCGGCGGGCGTTTCGGCCTGGCCTATTTCACCGACGAGCAGATCGCCGAATACGTCGGCCACGCCGTGAAGGCCGCGCTGACCAACCTCGACGCGCGCCCGGCCCCGGCCGGCGAAATGACCGTGGTGCTCGGCTCCGGCTGGCCCGGCATCCTGTTGCACGAGGCCATCGGCCACGGGCTCGAGGGCGACTTCAACCGCAAGGGCTCCAGCGCGTTCTCGGGCCGCATCGGCCAGCGCGTGGCGGCCAAGGGCGTCACCGTGCTCGACGACGGCACCATTGCCGACCGCCGCGGCTCGCTCAACGTCGATGACGAGGGCAACGCCAGCCAGCGCAACGTGCTGATCGAGGACGGCATCCTCAAGGGCTACATCCAGGATGCGCTCAACGCGCGCCTCATGAAGGTCAAGCCCACCGGCAACGGCCGCCGCGAGAGCTACGCCCACGTGCCGATGCCGCGCATGACGAACACCTACATGCTCGGCGGCGACAAGGACCCGAAGGAAATCGTCGCCAGCATCAAGAAGGGCCTGTACGCCACCAACTTCGGCGGCGGGCAGGTCGACATCACGAGCGGCAAGTTCGTGTTCTCGGCCAGCGAGGCCTACTGGGTCGAGAACGGCAAGATCCAGTACCCCGTGAAGGGCGCGACCATCGTGGGCAATGGCCCCGACGCGCTCACCCGCGTGACCATGATCGGCAACGACATGGCGCTCGACTCCGGCGTCGGCACCTGCGGCAAGGAAGGCCAGAGCGTGCCCGTGGGCGTCGGCCAGCCGACCCTGCGCATCGATGGTTTGACCGTAGGCGGAACGGCCTGAGAGCTTGCTAAGCTGCGCTCCTTCACAAACTAGGAAGGAGCTTTCGATGATGAGGATCAGGATCAATTCGTCCGCGACCCTGTGGGCCGTGACTGCAGCGGTGGCGCTGGCAGGCGCAGGCTGCGCGTCGCGCGGCGGCAGCCAGGGCGCGGCTGCGCCGGCACCCGCGGCCGCTCCCGCCGCACCGGCCCGCGGCGGCGCGAAGGCCGGCATGGATGCCCAGGGCAACGTGGTCGATTCCTCCAAGGTCGAGGCTGGCAGCGGCCGCACCGTCAAGGGCCTGAACGGCTACGAAGGCGAGATCACCGGCAACCCGGCGCGCAACAGCAAGTTCGCGCGCCTGCAGATCGGCATGAGCGCCAGGCAGGTCACCGACCTCGCGGGCCCGCCGACCGACCAGGGTGCCTACGTCACCGGCAAGGCCTTCATTCCGTTCTATTTCGGCAGCGACCGCCACCGCTACGAAATGACCTACAAGGGGCAGGGGCGGCTGGTCTTCGCGGGCGGCGGCATGGGCGACTATTCCAGCGGCAACCTGATCTGGATCATCCACAACCCGAACGAATCGGGCTACCGATAAACAACGCACGTCCCGGCCGCTTGACCGGGATTTTTCTTTCCGTGCTACATTTCGCCTCCATGTCCGCTCTTCGCGCTTATTTCTTTGCCTACTTTTGGTTCCCGGTTTCCGGCGGACGAGAGGCGAGCGCGTAAAGCAAACGAACACCCTCCCAAAACCGCCGGTGGCCTCAAGCCCCCGGCGGTTTTTTTATGCCCTGATGACATTCACTCCAACAAGGAAGCACCCATGAGCACGAACACTGCCCCCGCCAGCGACAGCTGGTATGCGAGCGTCGAAAAAACCAGCAAGACCGACGACGAACGCATCAAGGACATCAACGTGCTGCCCCCTCCCGAACATCTGATCCGCTTCTTCCCGATCCGCGGCACGCCGGTCGAAACGCTGATCGAAGGCACGCGCCGCAGCATCCACAACATCATGGCCGGCAAGGACGACCGGCTGCTGGTGATCATGGGTCCCTGCTCGATCCATGACCCGGCCGCCGCGCTCGAATACGCCCGCCGCCTCAAGGTCGAACGCGAGAAATACGCCGGCACGCTCGAGATCGTGATGCGCGTGTACTTCGAGAAGCCGCGCACGACGGTCGGCTGGAAGGGCCTCATCAACGACCCGTACCTCGACGAGAGCTTTCGCATCGACGAAGGCCTGCGCATCGCGCGCCAGCTGCTGATCGACATCAACCGCCTGGGTCTGCCGGCGGGCAGCGAGTTCCTCGACGTGATCTCGCCGCAGTACATCGGCGACCTGATTTCCTGGGGCGCCATCGGCGCGCGCACCACCGAAAGCCAGGTGCACCGCGAACTGGCCTCGGGCCTGTCGGCTCCGATCGGCTTCAAGAACGGCACCGACGGCAACATCCGCATCGCCACCGACGCCATCCAGGCGGCGGCGCGCGGCCATCACTTCCTGTCGGTGCACAAGAATGGCCAGGTCGCCATCGTGCAGACCAACGGCAATCGCGACTGCCACGTGATCCTGCGTGGCGGCAAGGCGCCGAACTACGACGCCGCCAGCGTCGAGGCCGCCTGCAAGGACCTGGAAGCCGCCAAGCTGCCGCCCACGCTGATGGTCGACTGCAGCCACGCCAACAGCTCCAAGCAGCACCAGAAGCAGATCGACGTGGCGCAGGACATCGCTGCGCAGATCGCCGGCGGCTCCAACCGCGTGTTCGGCGTGATGGTCGAAAGCCACCTGCAGCCGGGCGCCCAGAAGTTCACGCCGGGCAAGGACCAGCTGTCGGGCCTCGAGTACGGCAAGAGCATCACCGACGCCTGCATCGGCTGGGACGATTCGGTGCAGGTGCTCGACACGCTCTCGCAAGCGGTCAAGCAGCGCCGGGGTTAAAGCATTTCGGCCAGGTCGGGCCAGTGGTGTCGCATCGACGCAGCCTCGCTGCTGTCGGTCGGGACCATCGAGAAGTCGGCGAAATCGAAGCCCGGCCCGACCATGCAGGCGACCAGCGTGTAGTCGCCCGAGCTGTGGCCCTGAATCGGCCGGGCGGCCTGCCATTGGCCGGCGGGCACCACGTGCTGGGGGCGCGTGCCGTGTACATCGACCGGGCCCAGCTTCACGTGGGCCGGCGCCGTGCGCATCGCGGCGTCGCAGGTCCACAGTGCCAGCGGCACGCCTTCAAGATGAACCCAGACCTCGTCGGACAGCACTCGGTGCCAGCGCGAATGCTGGTTTGCTTCGAGCAGGAAGTAGATGCTGGTCAGCGCGCTGCGGGGCGCGCGGCCGTCGACGGGCTCCACGCTGGCGGGCGATCGGAACACCTCGGCATACCAGCCGCCCTCGGGGTGGTGCTGGAGCTTCAGGGCGTCGATCAGCTCACGCGCGCGCATGGCGCTCATGATGCGTGGGTGGCGCGTAGCGCCGCAAGCAGTTTGTCGTGCACGCCGCCGAAGCCGCCGTTGCTCATGCAGACGATGTGATCGCCCGGCCGGGCGGCGGCCACGACCTGCCTCACGAGCGGCTCGATGGCCCCGGCCACCTGCGCGCGCGCGCCCATCGGCGCAAGCGCCGCCGCCGCGTCCCAGTCGAGCCCCGCCGTGTGGCAGAACGACAGGTCGGCCGACTCCAGGCTCCACGGCAACTGCGCTGCCATGACGCCCAGCTTCATCGTGTTGCTGCGCGGTTCGAAGGCCGCGAGGATGCGCTCACTTTGCTTGCCGGCCGCGTCGAGCTTCTGGCGCAGGCCGTCGAGCGTGGTGCGGATGGCCGTCGGATGATGCGCGAAATCGTCGTAGACCGTGATCGCCCCGCCGTTGTGCTCGACCGTGCCGCGCAGTTCCATGCGCCGGCGCACATTGCGGAAGCTGCCCAGCGCCCGGGCCGCTTCGGCCGGCGCCACACCCACGTGCTCGGCCGCGGCGATGGCGGCCAGCGCATTCATCTGGTTGTGCAGGCCCGAGAGCTCCCATTCGACCCGGCCGACGACTTCGCCCCGCTGCAGCACGTCGAAGGCGTCGTGCGAGCCGCGCGCCTGCCATTCGCCCCCGGCACCGAAGCGCGCGAGTTCGCTCCAGCAGCCCTGGGCCAGCACGCGCTGCAGGCTTTCTTCGGCAGCGTTTACCACCACCCGGCCGGTGCCCGGCACCGTGCGCACGAGGTGATGAAACTGGCGTTCGATGGCGGCAAGATCGTCGAAGATGTCGGCATGATCGAACTCGAGGTTGTTCAGCACGGCGGTGCGCGGCCGGTAGTGCACGAACTTGCTGCGCTTGTCGAAGAAGGCCGTGTCGTACTCGTCGGCCTCGATCACGAAGGCCGGGCCGTCGCCCAACCGGGCCGAGACGCCGAAGTCCAGCGGCACGCCGCCCACCAGGAAGCCGGGTGCCTTGCCGCCTTTTTCCAGCACCCAGGCCAGCATCGACGTGGTCGTCGTCTTGCCATGCGTGCCGGCCACGGCCAGCACATGGCGGCCCAGCAGCACGTGTTCGGCCAGCCATTGCGGGCCGCTGGTGTAGGGCTTGCCGGCGTCGAGGATGGCCTCCATCAGCGGGAACTTGGGGCTGCCGTCAGGCAGCCGTGCCCGGGACACCACGTTGCCGACCACGAACATGTCCGGTGCCAGGGAGAGCTGGTCGGCGCCGAAACCCTCGATCAGGTCGATGCCGAGGGCGCGCAGCTGGTCGCTCATCGGCGGGTACACGCCGGCGTCGCAGCCCGTGACCCGGTGGCCTGCCTCGCGCGCCAGGGCGGCCACGCCGCCCATGAACGTGCCGCAGATACCCAGAATATGAATGTGCATCGGTCGATTCTAGGGAAGCGGCACGCCGCGCCCGTGCCGGGGCCGCGTGTTTCTCCCGCTCTTCGTACTGATGTTCATGTGAGGGGCGCCTACTGCGGGCAAAATGCCCCGATGGACACGTCCAAGCGTGAAATTGCCGCTGCTGCTGCCCGCCTCGTCGTCGAGGAGGGGCTGGAATACGGCCCGGCCAAGCGCCGGGCCCTGCGCGACCTGGGCCTTTCGGCGCGCACCGCGCTGCCGAACAACGACGAGGTCGAGGCCGAGGTGCGCGAGTACATTGAGCTTTTCTGCGCCGACACCCAGCCTCAGGAACTGCATGTGTTGCGGCTGCTCGCGCTCGAGTGGATGGAGCGCATGGCCGCGTTCCGCCCCCATGTGGGCGGTGCCGTGTGGCACGGAACGGCGACACGGTTGTCGGACATTTATATTCAGTTGTTCTGCGATGACTCCAAATCGGCCGAAATCGCCTTAATTGATCACCATGTGGACTATGAGCCGCGCATGGTGACCGGCTTCCACGGCGAGCAGGTCGAGGCCTTGAGCGTGCATGCTCCGAGCCGCGTGCTCGGCGAGGAGATCGGTGTGCACCTGCTGGTCTACGACCTCGACGACCTGCGCGGTGCCCTGAAGCCCGACGCCCAGGGGCGCGCGCCGCGGGGCGACCTGGCTGCGCTGCGCCGACTGATCGAACAAGAAAAGGACAAGTGAATGATTTCTTCGCCCACCCGACGCGGCATGCTTTATGCCGGCGTGGCGGCAGCGGCTGCGGCCGCCGGGTTTGGCGGCGCCTGGTGGAAGGAGCGCAGCAGCGGCACGGGCGGTGAGATGCTCGACGCGGCCTTCTGGGCCCAGAGTTTCGAGCGGCCGGAGGGCGGTGACCTCGTGCTGTCGAGCTTGCGCGGCAAGCCGCTGCTGCTCAACTTCTGGGCGACGTGGTGCCCGCCATGCGTCGAGGAAATGCCCCTGATCGACGCCTTTTTCCGCGAACAGGGTGCTAATGGCTGGCAAGTGGTCGGATTGGCCATCGACCAGCCGAGTGCCGTGCGCAAGTTTCTGCAGCGTACGCCGGTGACCTATCCGACGGGCCTGGCCGGCTTGCAGGGCACGGAGCTGGTCAAGAATCTAGGCAACACGGGCGGCGGTTTGCCCTTCACGCTGGTCCTGAATGCGAACGGCTCCGTGGCCGCCCGTAAAATGGGCAAGCTCGATGCTGCCGACCTGAACACTTGGCGGCGTGAACTGGTTCACGGTTAGAATCACTTCCTTACGCTGGCGTTAGACGCCGAAAGCCGAAAATCACCGATTTTCGAACAAGTTATATCCTGAAGACCGGCTCAGCCGGCACTGGAGTCCCATGGATCTGCGCAAACTCAAGACACTGATCGATTTGGTGTCCGAATCGAATATTTCCGAACTGGAAATCACGGAAACCGAAGGCAAGGTTCGCATCGTCAAGGGCGGTGGTGCCGCCCCCGTGCAGTATGTGCAAACCCTGGCAGCGCCTCAGGCGGCCGCTGCACCGGCAGTCACCGCTGGTGCTCCGGCGGCATCCGCCGTGGCCGGCGCACCGGCAGCCGAAGCCGCTCCGGCAGGCCATGCCGTGAAGTCGCCGATGGTCGGCACCTTCTACCGTTCGTCCAGCCCGGGCGCCCCGGCGTTCGTCGAGGTCGGCAGTAAGGTCACCGAGGGCGACACCGTCTGCATCATCGAAGCGATGAAGATCCTCAACGAAATCGAAGCCGACAAATCCGGCACGATCACCCAGATCCTCGGCGAAAACGGCCAGGCGGTCGAATACGGACAGCCGCTGTTCATCATCGAGTGACCATGTTCAAGAAGATTCTGGTTGCGAACCGGGGGGAGATTGCACTCCGGATTCAGCGTGCCTGCAGTGAACTCGGCATCAAGGCCGTGATGGTCTATTCCGAGGCTGACCGCGAAGCGAAGTACGTCAAGCTCGCCGAAGAAGCGGTGTGCATCGGTCCGGCCCCGTCGGCGCAGAGCTACCTCAACATGCCGGCGATCATTTCGGCGGCCGAAGTGACCGACGCCGAAGCCATCCACCCCGGCTATGGCTTCCTGAGCGAGAACGCGAACTTCGCCGAGCGCGTGGAGCAAAGCGGTTTCCAGTTCATCGGCCCGACGCCCGACAACATCCGCACGATGGGCGACAAGGTGTCGGCCAAGCAGGCCATGATCAAGGCCGGCGTGCCGTGCGTGCCCGGCTCCGAGGGCGAACTCTCGGACGACGCCGCCACCAACAAGCGCATCGCGCGTGCCATCGGCTACCCGGTCATCATCAAGGCGGCGGGCGGCGGTGGTGGCCGCGGCATGCGCGTGGTGCACACCGAGGCGGCGCTGGTCAATGCGATCCAGATGACCAAGGCGGAAGCCGGCGCGGCCTTCAGCAACCCGGCCGTGTACATGGAGAAGTTTCTCCAGAACCCGCGCCACATCGAGATCCAGATCCTCGCGGACAAGCACAAGAACGCGGTCTACCTGGGCGAGCGCGACTGCTCCATGCAGCGCCGCCACCAGAAGGTGATCGAGGAATCGCCCGCCCCGGGCATTCCGCGCAAGCTGATCGAGAAGATCGGCGAACGCTGCGCTGCCGCCTGCAAGAAGATCAACTATCGCGGCGCCGGCACCTTCGAGTTTCTCTACGAAAACGGCGAGTTCTATTTCATCGAGATGAACACGCGCGTGCAGGTGGAGCACCCGGTGACGGAGTTCACCACGGGCATCGACATCGTCAAGACGCAGATCATGGTCGCGGCCGGCGAGAAGCTGCCGTTCACGCAGCGCCAGATCCAGATGCACGGCCATGCCATCGAGGTGCGCATCAATGCCGAGGACGCGTGGAAGTTCACGCCGTCGCCAGGCCGCATCACGATGTGGCATCCGCCGGGCGGCCCGGGCGTTCGCGTCGATTCGCACGCGTACACCAACTACTTCGTGCCGCCGAACTACGACTCGATGATCGGCAAGATCATCGTCTACGGCGACACGCGCGAGCAGGCCATGGCCCGCATGCGCACGGCGCTCAACGAGACCGTGATCGAAGGCATCCAGACCAACATTCCGCTGCACCGCGAACTGATGGTCGATTCCAAGTTCATGACGGGCGGCACCAACATCCACTACCTCGAAGAGTGGCTGGCTGCGCACAAGCGCTGACCCGGGACGTCGCGATGTTCGAACTCCGCCTGATGGCGCCGGAAGACCGGGTCGAAACGCTCGGTGAAGCGCTCGATGCACTCGATGCATTGAGCGTGTCGGTGGAAGACGCCGACGCGCAGACCGATGCAGAGCAGGCACTGTTCGGCGAACCGGGCATGCCGCCGCCGAAAGAAGGCTGGCAGCGTTCGCGCGTGATCGCGCTGTTCCCCAACGAGGCGCTCGCGAAAGAGGCCGCGTCGGTGCTGGTGCTGCAGGACTTCTTCGAAGGCTGCGAGGTGCTCGGCATCGCGCCCGTGCCCGAGCAGGACTGGGTACGCCTCACGCAATCGCAATTCGCGCCGGTCGAGATCACGCCCGAGTTCTGGATCGTGCCGACGTGGCACGAGCCGCCCGGGCAGGCCAGGCAGGTGATCCGGCTAGACCCCGGCTTGGCCTTCGGCACCGGCACGCATCCCACCACGCGCATGTGCCTGCGATGGATCGCCACGCAAGGCACGCTCGGCAGCCAGCGCGTGCTCGACTACGGCTGCGGCTCCGGCATTCTCGCGATCGGTGCGGCGAAGTTCGGTGCAGCCGAGATCGACGCCGTCGACATCGATGAAGCCGCGGTCTCCTCGACCCGGCTCAATGCCGAGGCCAACGGCGTCCGGCTGAACGCCGGCCTGCCCGAAGCGGCCAAGGGCCACTACGACACCGTGCTCGCCAACATCCTGGCCACGCCGCTCAAGGTGCTCGCGCCGCTGCTGCGCAGCCATGTGAGGGCGGGTGGATCGCTGGTGCTGGCCGGCATTCTCGAGCGCCAGGCCGACGAGTTGAAGGAAGCCTACGCGCCTTACGCCGCGCTCGAAGTCAGCGACACCGAGGACGGCTGGATCCTCATGACCGCGCGCTGCTGAGCCACCGCATCGCGCCCCTCTCGCGGCGAGGGCGCAACCCTACAATCGCCCGGTCATGAGTCTCGTCACGCGCTGCCCTGCCTGCACCACCACCTTCAAGGTGGTGCGCGACCAGCTTCGCATTTCGGACGGCTGGGTGCGCTGTGGCCGGTGCAGCCACGTGTTCGACGCCACGCTCGATCTGCACGAGGCGCCAGATGGCGCCCCGGCAAATGCGTCGCCGCCGGTGCCGGGTGGCGGCTACATGCCGGGACTGGTCGAATCTTCCCCGGAGTCCGAAGCGACGCCCCCTCCGGAACGCCGGCAGCCGGCGGAAGATGCGGATTTCGTCGGCGACGAGCCCGAGCCACAACCTCTGCACACGCTGCCACCGGGAGTTCCGGCATCCGCACCGTCACCCGCGGCTGTGTCGCCGCCGGCGTTCTCGCTGTCATTGCCCGAACACGGCATTGACGAGCCGTGGTCCGACCTCGACGCCAGCGAACCCGCGTGGAAGCCGCCGCCGAGCACGCTGCCACCGTTTCCGAACATCGACCTGAACCTCGCTTCGCCGCCCCCAGCGCCGTCGCCTCCAGCGCCGCCGCTGCCCGTTGCCTCGCGCATCAGGACGCGCGCGCTGATCGAGCATGCGAGCATCGACGACGATGGGGAGGGAGAGCGCCAGCAGCAAGAGAAGGACCATGACCAGGTGCAGATGCAGAAAGCGCTGCGCCGGGCCCGCATCAAGTCGGCCAAGATCGCGAGCGCCAAGGCCCGCGAGGAGCGTGCAGCCGCGAAGGCGCCGGCCGTGGTGGTGCAATCCGAGAGCGAAAGCGAGCCTGCCCCTGCGTTCTCCTCGGACTTGGAGCTGCCGGTGGGCCATCCCCTCGCGGACGAGGACGAGCTTGCCGAGAAGGCGCCCAGCTTCTGGCAGCGCAAGGGTGTGCGCATCGTGCTGATCTTGCTGGCGGTGCTCGCCGTGCTGCCGCTCGTCGTTCAGGTCATTCGCCATGAGCGCGACGGCATCGCGGCGCGCCAGCCGAACCTGCGGCCTGCCCTCGCGGCGCTGTGCCAGCACACCGGCTGCGAACTCGCTGCCCTGCGCCAGATTGGCGACATCGTCATCGAAGGCGCGGCCTTCGCGCGTGAGAAGAGCGGAGGCAACGACTACCGCCTGAGCTTCACCCTGCGCAATGGCGCGACCGTGCCGCTCGCCATGCCGGCCGTCGAGCTCTCGCTGCTCGACACGCAGGAGCGCGCCGTGGTGCGTCGCGTGCTGATGCCGGCGGACTATGGCGCGCCGGCGGTACTGCCGGCCCGCGCCGACCGCGCGGCCTCGCTGCCCCTGGCCTTGTCCGCCTCGGAGGCCGCGGCGCTGCCGCCCATCGCGGGCTATCGCGTCGAAGCTTTCTATCCCTGAGCGGCGGCGCCTGCCTGCACGCGTCCTTTTTCCTCCCCAATTCTTTTACCAACGGTGCACCCATGGCAGCAGTGATTTGCGGTTCCCTCGCATTCGACACCATCATGACTTTCGAGGGCCGGTTCGCCGACCAGATCCTTCCGGACCAGTTGCACATTCTCAATGTGTCGTTCCTGGTGCCGACCCTGCGTCGTGACTTCGGCGGCTGCGCGGGCAACATCGCCTACAGCCTCAATGCATTGGGGGGCACCGCGCTGCCCATGGCCACGCTCGGCAGCGACGGCGCGTCGTACCTCGAGCGCATGCGCTCGCTGGGCATCGATACCGGGTTCGTGCGCCAGCTCGACGACACCTTCACCGCGCAGGCGATGATCATGAGCGACGTCGACAACAACCAGATCACCGCCTTCCACCCCGGAGCGATGCAGCAGGCGCACATCACGAAAGTGGCGGCGCGTGACGACATCAAGCTCGGCATCATCGCGCCCGATGGCCGCGACGCGATGCTGCAGCACGCGGAGCAGTTCGCCGCCGCGGATGTCCCGTTCGTGTTCGATCCGGGCCAGGGCCTGCCGATGTTCGACGGCGAGGCGCTGCGCCATTTCGTCGACCTTGCGAGCTGGGTTGTGGTGAACGACTACGAAGGCAAGATGCTTTCGCAGCGCACCGGCTGGAGCCTGGCCGAGATCTCGAAGCGCGTGCGCGGCCTGGTCGTTACGCTGGCGGCCGAGGGCTGCGAGGTATGGATCGATGGCGAGCGCGAGCATGTGCCTGGCGTGGTCGCGACCGAAGTGGTCGAGCCCACGGGTTGCGGCGACGCCTGGCGCGGCGCGCTGCTGTTCGGTCTGGAAAAGGGTTGGCCGCTGGCGCGATGCGCCGCACTTGGCAACAAGGTCGGTGCGCTCAAGATCGCGCAGCGCGGCCCGCAGAACTACGAGATCGACCGAAAGGCCTTGGGCCTCTGATCTTCCTTCTTCCCGAAGCACCAATAAAAAAGCCCGGCACCGCAAGGTACCGGGCTTTGCGCCTTCAAGGCCGCTGAGAAACTCAGGGCTTGCTGGCCGTGGGGAACGGCCAGGCTGCCTGGGGATTCAGCGTCGTTTGCGCTGCAGGGGCAGGCGCTACGGCTGCGGCCTTGGCGGGCGCAGCGGCCTTGGGAGCCTTCTTCGCAGCAGGCTTCTTGGCAGCAGGCTTTTTCGCGGCTTTCTTGGCCGCGGCCTTTTTCGCAGGCGCCTTCTTGGCAGCAGCCTTCTTCGCAGGGGCCTTCTTCGCGGCTGCCTTCTTGGCAGGAGCCTTCTTCGCCGCCGCCTTCTTGGCAGGAGCCTTCTTCGCTGCGGCCTTCTTTGCCGGAGCCTTCTTGGCCGGTGCTGCCTTCTTCGCGGCTACCTTCTTGGCAGGCGCCTTCTTGGCGGCTACCTTCTTCGCTGCGACCTTCTTGGCCGGAGCCTTCTTCGCAGCTACCTTCTTGGCGGGAGCCTTCTTGGCTGCGACCTTCTTTGCCGGAGCCTTCTTTGCAGCGGCTTTCTTAGCCGGCGCTTTCTTTGCAGTTGCCATTTCTATTTCTCCTTGATCAAGTTGAAAAAATCAACCTATTGAAGCACTCCACGCACGTTGGGTAGCGTGAAGCGATTCATGGCGTTGGAATCTGAGCCCAGCACCATGAACACCTGAGCCCTCGTCCATGCCGCGCTCTTCGGCGCGATCGGTGGCAAGGGCAATTCTTGAATTCATTAATTATTGTCGGAAAGATTCAATCCCAGGAGAGCGCACCACCCGACTGGTACTCGATCACGCGGGTTTCGAAAAAGTTGCGCTCTTTCTTCAGGTCAATCATTTCGCTCATCCAGGGGAAGGGATTTTCTTCGTTCGGGAAGAGCGTTTCGAGGCCGATCTGCTGCGCACGCCGATTGGCGATGTACCGCAGGTAGCCCTTGAACATGGAGGCGTTCATGCCGAGCACGCCGCGAGGCATGGTGTCTTCGGCGTATTTGTATTCGAGCTCGACGGCGTGCATGAAGAGCGCCTTGATCTCGGCCTTGAACTCCGCCGTCCACAGGCCGGGGTTCTCGAGCTTGAGCTGGTTGATCAGGTCGATGCCGAAATTGCAGTGCATCGACTCGTCGCGCAGGATGTACTGGTACTGCTCGGCGGCGCCGGTCATCTTGTTCTGGCGGCCGAGCGCAAGGATCTGCGTGAAGCCGACGTAGAAGAACAGGCCCTCCATCAGGCAGGCGAACACGATGAGCGACTTGAGCAGCGTCTGGTCGGTCTCGTGCGTGCCGGTCTTGAAGAGCGGGTCGCTGATGGCTTCGATGAACGGGATCAGGAACTGGTCCTTCTCGCGGATCGACGGCACTTCGTTGTAGGCGTTGAAGATCTCGCTCTCGTCCAGGCCGAGCGACTCGACGATGTACTGGTACGCGTGTGTGTGGATCGCTTCCTCGAAGGCCTGGCGCAGCAGGAACTGGCGGCATTCGGGCGCCGTGATGTGGCGGTAGGTGCCCAGCACGATGTTGTTGGCGGCCAGCGAGTCGGCGGTCACGAAGAAGCCGAGGTTGCGCTTGACGATGCGGCGCTCGTCTTCGGTCAGGCCGTTCGGGTCTTTCCAGAGCGCGATGTCGCGCGTCATGTTCACTTCCTGCGGCATCCAGTGGTTGGCGCAGGTGGCGAGGTACTTTTCCCAGGCCCATTTGTACTTGAACGGCACCAGCTGGTTGACGTCGGTCTGACCGTTGATGATGCGCTTGTCGGAAGCCTTGACGCGCTGGGCGACGGGTGCCGCGGCACGCATCGCGTGTTGCTGCGCAAGCTGTGCAGTTTGCGCGAGCGACGAAGTCGGAGCATCCACCACACGGCCTGCGGGCGAACCGCTGGTCGATGCGTTGTGGTGCTGCAATCCTTGCTGCATATCCTTTGGTAAGGAGGGCTTGACTTCTTCGTCCCAGGTCAACATAGAAAAATCCAATGCTCAATTATCGGAGCAACGCGTGAGAGTTGCAAAGTGCTCGTTCACACCGTGCTCCATTTATGTGGTTGTTATGTTGCTCGCATGCGTCGCGCGGTGTCGGTCAATGCCTCGATTGACCGAACGCCGCGCGATTTTTTTTCTTCGCACGCGCCTCGCTGATTCAGCGCAGCGTCACTGGCACGCTTCGCAGGTCGGATCGTCGACACCGCAGAACGCGATGTCGGTGGCGGGCATCGCGCTCATCTGCGCCTTCGCTGCGGCAGCGGCGGCTTCGAGTGCGCTCATGCCCGAGGGTGCGTCGTTGCCCGACGACACTGCGTTGAGACGGCCCGATTGCACCGTCGATTTTTCGGCGTGCGTCGCGCTCTGCGTGCGCAGGTAGTACGTGGTCTTCAGGCCGCGCACCCATGCGAGCTTGTAGGTGTCGTCGAGCTTCTTGCCCGATGCGCCGGCCATGTAGATGTTCAGCGACTGCGCCTGGTCGATCCACTTCTGGCGGCGCGCGGCGGCCTCCACCAGCCATGTCGTTTCGACTTCGAACGCGGTGGCGTAGAGCGCCTTCACGTCCTGCGGCACGCGGTCGATGGGGCGCAGCGAGCCGTCAAAGTGCTTCAGGTCCATGACCATCACGTCGTCCCACAGGCCCAGGCGCTTCAGGTCGCGCACCAGGTAGTGGTTGATCACGGTGAACTCGCCCGACAGGTTCGACTTGACCGACAGGTTGCCGAAGCAGGGCTCGATCGAAGCGTCCACGCCGATGATGTTCGAGATGGTCGCGGTCGGGGCGATGGCCACGCAGTTCGAATTGCGCATGCCGTCGGCCTTGATCTTCTGGCGCAGCGTGTCCCAGTCGAGGGTGGCCGAGCGGTCGACCTCGACGTAGCCGCCGCGGGCCTTCTCGAGCAGGTCGAGCGAGTCGATCGGCAGGATGCCCTTGTCCCACAGCGAGCCCTTGTAGCTCGAGTACTTGCCGCGTTCGCGGGCCAGCTCGGTCGAGGCCCAGTAGGCGTGGTAGCAGATGGCTTCCATCGACTCGTCGGCGAACTGCACGGCTTCCTGCGAGGCGTAGGGAATGCGCAGTTCGTACAGCGCGTCCTGGAAGCCCATCAGGCCCAGGCCGACCGGACGGTGGCGCAGGTTGGAGTCGCGCGCCTTCTTCACGGCGTAGTAGTTGATGTCGATCACGTTGTCGAGCATGCGCATCGCGGTCGAGATCGTGCGCTTGAGCTTTTCCTGGTCGACCTTGCCGTCCTTCAGGTGCTGCAGCAGGTTCACCGAACCCAGGTTGCAGACGGCGGTTTCGGTGTCGCTGGTGTTCAGCGTGATCTCGGTGCAGAGGTTCGACGAGTGCACCACGCCGGCGTGCTGCTGCGGCGAGCGCACGTTGCAGGCGTCCTTGAACGTGATCCAGGGGTGGCCGGTCTCGAACAGCATCGTGAGCATCTTGCGCCACAGGTCGGTCGCCTGGATGGTGCGCGCGGGCTTGATGTCGCCGCGGGCAGCCTTCTCTTCGTAGGCCACGTAGGCCTTTTCGAAGTCTGCGCCGAACAGGTCGTGCAGGTCGGGCACGTTGGAGGGCGAGAACAGCGTCCAGGTGCCCTTTTCCATCACGCGGCGCATGAACAGGTCGGGAATCCAGTTGGCAGTGTTCATGTCGTGCGTGCGGCGGCGGTCGTCGCCGGTGTTCTTGCGCAGCTCCAGGAACTCCTCGATGTCGAGGTGCCAGGTTTCCAGGTACGTGCAGACCGCGCCCTTGCGCTTGCCGCCCTGGTTCACGGCCACGGCCGTGTCGTTCACCACCTTCAGGAACGGCACCACGCCCTGCGATTCGCCGTTCGTGCCCTTGATGTGGCTGCCCAGCGCGCGCACGCGGGTCCAGTCGTTGCCCAGGCCGCCCGCGAACTTCGAGAGCAGGGCGTTTTCCTTGATCGACTCGTAGATGCCGTCCAGGTCGTCGGGCACGGTGGTCAGGTAGCAGCTCGACAGCTGCGAGCGCAGCGTGCCGGCGTTGAACAGGGTGGGCGTGCTCGACATGAAGTCGAACGACGACAGCACTTCATAGAACTCGATGGCGCGGGCTTCGCGGTCGATTTCGTTCAGCGACAGGCCCATGGCCACGCGCATGAAGAACGCCTGCGGCAGCTCGATGCGGGTCTTGCGCACGTGCAGGAAGTAGCGGTCGTACAGCGTCTGCAGGCCAAGGTAGTCGAACTGGTTGTCGCGCTCGGCCTTCAGGGCGGCGCCCAGGCGGGGCAGGTCGTACTGCAGCAGCTTCTCGTCGAGCAGCTCGTTCTCGACGCCCTTCTTGATGAACTGCGGGAAGTAGTCGGCGTAGGCGGTGGCGCGCTCGACCGGCATCACTTCGCGGCCGATGATTTCCTTGAAGATCGTGTGCAGCAGCAGGCGCGCGGTGGCGAAGGTGTAGTCGGGGTCCTTCTCGATCAGCGTGCGGGCTGCGAGGATGGACGCCTTGTAGACCTCGTCGAGCGGCACGCCGTCGTACAGGTTGCGCATCGTCTCGGCGACGATCGGCGCGGCCGTGATGCTGTCGCCCAGGCCTTCACAGGCGGACTCGATCAGGCCCTTGAGTTCGTTCAGGTCGAGCGCGACCAGTTCGCCGTTGTCCAGCACGTGCAGCGCGGGCGCGGCCGGCACGTCCTGTTCGCCCTGCTTCGAACGCTCTTGCGAGCGGCGCTCGCGGTACAGCACGTAGGCGCGGGCGATTTCATGGTGGCCGCCGCGCATCAGGCCGAGCTCGACCTGGTCCTGCACGTCCTCGATGTGGAAGGTGCCGCCGCCCGGACGCGAACGCACCAGCGCGCGGATCACACCCTGCGTGAGCACATCGACCGTTTCGCGCACGCTGGCGGAAGCCGCGCCCTGGGTGCCGTGCACGGCCAGGAAGGCCTTCATCATCGCGATCGCGATCTTGTTCGGCTCGAAGGGAACAACGGCGCCGTTGCGCCGGATGATCTGGTAGTGGGCGAGGTTCTGGCCGCTGGGGGAGCCAGCAGTGTCTCGCTGCTGTTGCAGTGACGTCGAGGGAACGGCACGCGGGGTCGATTGGGGGTTCAGGGCTGTTTGCATTCGCTTCCTCTCGGTTGGCAATTCTTGTTGGATGGCGGCGCCTGGTCGGGGCACCGCGCCGGTGTGGATGACCGGACGGAGGACACTATATCTAGGGTGCCGTGGGTCTACAAGCCACTACAGGTAGTGTTTTGCGGCAATTTTTGGTAGTAGGGGTAACTATCTAGGCATCGGCACGGCCGTCGATGCCGCGTGGACACTGGACTATGGTCGCGCAACCCGCATGGAGCTTGGCTTGCAAGACGATTTGGGCCTGCAGGGCGCATGGTTGCTGCATCGCGCGTTCGCAACTTTCGTATTGCTGCGCTGCACGAGTGGCGCATCGCGGGGCGCCGGGCGATTGAAAAAATTAGCGCTGCGTCACCTGCGGCGGAAACATCTGTGGATTCCAGCCGAGCTGTTCACGCAGCCGACGCCACTCGAAGCCCGCGCCTGGGTCCTGCTTGCGGCCCGGCGCGATGTGCTCGTGGCCGGCGATGTGCGCGATCGGATAGTGCTGCGCGACCGCTGCGCACAGGCTCGCGAGCGTCTCGTATTGCGGCTCGTCGAACGGCTGGCCCTCGAGTCCTTCGAGCTCGATGCCGACGGAGTCATCGTTGCAGTTGCCGCGGCCGCGCCACGACGATGCACCGGCGTGCCAGGCACGGTCGTCGCAGCTCACGAACTGCCAGAGTTCGCCGTTGCGGCGCACGTAGAAATGAGAGGACACCTCGAGCCCGCGGATCGACTGGAAATAGGGGTGCGCGTCCCAGTCGAGCTGGTTGGTGAAGAGCCGCTGCACCGCATCGCCGCCGTATTCGCCGGGCGGCAGGCTGATCGAGTGCAGCACGATGAGGTCGGTCTGCGCGCCAGCGGGCCGGGGCCCGAAGTTGGGCGAGCGCAGCGCCTTCGCGAAGCGGTACCAGCCGGCTTGCCAGAGTCCGTCGTCGCCGTTGTCAGGAGCGCCGGGCGTGGGTGCTTCAGTCGTCGGCATGGTTGCTCGCGCCATCGTCGCCGTTGGGCGTGGTGATGCCCAGCCGCGCGATGCGGTAGCGGATCTGGCGCAGGCTCATGCCGAGCCGTGCGGCGGCCGCGGTGCGATTGAAGCCGCTCTCGTGCAGCGCGCGCACGAGGATTTCGCGCTCCTGCTGGTCGAGGTAGGCCTGCAGGTCGGAGGGCAGCGGCGGCGGTGCGGCCTTGGGTGGTGCGACCGGCGCCATCGGCAGCGGAGCCGGCGCGGCAGCAGATGCATCGGCAGCGGGCGACAGCGGCGCCGGCGCGGATGCCGCGGCTTCGACGGAGGCGGTGAAGCCGCCCATCAGGTCGAGGTGCAGTTCGTCGCCGTCGTTCAGCGCCACCGCGCGGTGCAGCAGGTTCTCGAGCTCGCGCACGTTGCCGTTGAGCGGGTGCTGCGCGAGGCGGCGCAGCAGGTCGTCCGAAAGGTGCGGCACCGGCAGCCCGCCGTCCTGCGCGATGCGCGACAACAGCGCGGCGCACAGCGCGGGCAGGTCCTCGCGGCGCTCGCGCAATGCGGGCACCGCGATCTCGATCACGTTGAGGCGGTAGAAAAGGTCTTGCCGGAAACGGCCTGCCTGCACTTCGGCGTGCAGGTCTTTATGGGTGGCGCTCACGATGCGCACGTCGACGGCGTCTTCCTGCGTCGAGCCGATCGAGCGCACGCTGCGCTCCTGGATCGCGCGCAGCAGCTTCGACTGCATGGCCAGCGGCAGGTCGCCGATCTCGTCGAGAAACAGCGTGCCGCCGCGCGCGGCCTGGAAGTAGCCGTCGCGGTCCTGCGACGAGCCGGTGTACGAGCCCTTCTTGGCACCGAAGAACTCGGCTTCGAGCAGGTTCTCGGGAATCGCGCCGCAGTTCACCGCGACGAACGGACCCTCGCTGCGCTGGCTGCAGGCATGCACCGCGCGCGCCACCAGCTCCTTGCCGGTGCCGGACTCGCCGCGTACCAGCACCGGTGCCATGCCGCGCGCCACCTTGGCGATGCGCGACTTGACGAGGCGCATGGGCTCCGACTCGCCCACGAGACGGTCGAGTGCGGCGATGCCGGTGCTGGAGGTGGCCAACACGGCGTCGCTGATGACGTTGTTGTTGACGGCGGGCGCAGCCTGCGCCAACTTGGCCATCGGCTGCGGCGCGTGCCGCGCCTGCACCGCGGAGGCCACCACGGCGCGGAACTGCTTCAGATCGACCGGCTTCGTGAGGTAGTCGAAGGCGCCGGCCTTCAATGCTTCCACCGCGTTCTCGGCGGAGCCATAGGCCGTCATCACCACGCAGCGCTCGCTGCGCTGGTCTTTCTGGATGCGGTGGATGATTTCCATGCCCTGCCCGTCGGGCAGCCGCATGTCGGTGATCACCGCGTCGAAACGGCCGGCCTCCAGGTGCTCCCACGCTTCCGACACGCTGCCGGCGGCCTCGACGCGATAGCCCTCGCGCAGCAGCGTCAGTTCGTACAGCGTGCGCAGGTCGGGCTCGTCGTCGATGACCAGGATCTGCGCCGGCCGCTGTGTGGAAGGGGTGGAGTTGCTCACGGGCGTTATTGTGTCAGCCGGTTTTCGCTGGCGGCAAAGCTGACGAAGAATTCGTTGCCCTCGGGTCCGCCCGGCACCAGCGCGCGCCGCTCGTAGCCGATGGTGGCGCCGTGCCGCCGGCACAGTTCGCGGCACAGGAACAGGCCCAGCCCGCTGGAGCGGCTCTCGGACGAGAAAAAGGGTTCGAACAGGTGCCGCTGCACCGCCGGTTCCAGCGGCGCGCCGTCGCTCCACACCATCAGGCTCGGGCGGTTGCTGCCGCCGCGCTGCTGCGCGGTCAGCACCTGGATCGAGCCTTCGCTCTTGCCGGCGTAGCGTGAGGCGTTGTCCAGCAGGTTCACGATCAGCCGGCGCAGGTGCTCGGCGTCGAAGCGCACCTCGCTGCCGGGCGCGTCGAGCGACACCAGTACGCCCTTGCGCTGGGTCTGGCGCACCCATTCCTCGGCCAGCACCTGCACCGCGGGGTCGAGCACGACCTGCTCGCCGAGCGACAGCACGCGCTGCTGGCGCGCGCGCGAGACGTCGAGCACGTCGTCCACGATGCGCGCGAGCCGCTGCGCGTTGTGCTGCACCATGCTCGTGAGCTTGCGGTGCGCGGGATCGGTCAGGTCTTCGTTGAGCAGCGCGCTGGCCTGCGTGATGGCGGCCAGCGGATTGCGGATTTCATGCGCCACGGCGGCCGACATGCGGCCCATCGCGGCCAGCTTCTCGGTGCGGATGCGGGCCTCGAGCTCGCGCAGGTCCTGCAGGAACATCACGCACAGGCTGTCGAGGCGCTGGTCGCTGGTGGGCGTGAGCCGCGTGCGCACGCGCACTTCGCGCGCCGCACCGCGCGCCTGCGCGACGGGAATTTCTTCCGTCTGCGGCGCCCGGCGCGCGAAGGTCTGGCGCGCCAGCGCGGCCAGTGCATGCCAGGCGGGCTGGGCATGCAGCGGGAACGGCAGCGTCAGCTTCGCCAGGCCCTGGCCGAGGATCGCGTCGGCCGCCGGGTTGGCCGCATGCACCAGGCCTTCGGCGTCGATCACCAGCACGCCTTCGCTCAGGGTCTCGATCACCAGGTCGTTGACCTGCGCCTGCATCTGCGCGCTGCTGCGGCTGCGCTGCGCCACGGCTTCCTCGCGCGCCAGCCGGCGGGCCATTTCGTGCGCGAGCAGCGCCACCACGAACAGTCCGGTGCCGGTGAGCGCCGCCTGCACGAAGCGTGCCGACGAATCGACCGGCTGCTGCAGCCAGTGCCAGCCCGCGTCGGCCAGCAGCAGCAGCGTGACGGTGGCGGTGGTGCCCAGGCTCACGATCATGGTGCCGAGCACCGCGCTCATGAGCACCGGCAGCGCGAACAGCGGCGTGTAGTTGACGCTGCCGCCCTGCAGCACCTGCAAGGCGGTGAAGGCGGCCAGGTCGATGCCGATGGTCAGCAGCCAGAGCGCGGCGAAGCCGCGGATCGGCGGCTGGACGCGCCTGTAGCGCATGCCCAGCCAGGTCGCGACGAGGTACAGGGCCGAGATGGCGATGGCCACCGGCTGCATCGTCTGCCCGATGGCAAAGGCCACGCCCTGCAGCAGCACCAGCACCAGCGCGACGAAGCAGCGCGCGCCCATGAAGCCGCGCCAGAGCCGGATCAGCGCCGTGCTCTCGTCCGGGTGCTGGTCGAGCACGTCCCAGTCGGTGACCGGCTCGCCGCGCGCCCAGAGCGGGGAACTCATCGCGCGGCGGCCGCTTCGCGGTGCGCAGCGCTGCAATAGACCGCGCCGCCTGGGCCGGAGATGGCGTCGGTCGCGGGCAGGTGCAGCCCGCAATGAGCGCAGCGCACCATGGCCTGCGGCGGCCCGGGCGGAGTGGGGACGCGTTGCTGTGCCTTGGCCGCACGCTCGCGCATGGCGTCGCGCATTTCTTCGCGCCGGTTCTTGCGCCAGAGCCAGATCGCGACCCAGAGCACCGCGAGAACGAGGAGGTATTTCATACGGGAGGCCGGGCCAGCACCACTTCGAACACGAAGCGGGAGCCCACGTAGGCCAGCAGCAAAAGGGCGGAGCCGGCATACAGCACGCGCCGCGCCGTACGGCCGCGCCAGCCGAAGCGGGCCCGGCCGGTCAACAGGATCGCGAAGGTGAGCCAGGCGAGCACCGAGAAGGTGGTCTTGTGGTCCCACTTCCAGACACGGCCCGCGGCGCCGTACAACTGTTCGCTGAACAGCAGGCCGGCCAGCAGCGTGGCCGACAGCAGTACGAAGCCGGCTGTGACGAAACGGAAGGTGAGCCGCTCGAGCGTGAGCAGCGGCACGCCGCCCTGCGGTTCGGCGGTGGCGAGCCGGATCTGCTTTTCGGCGCGGGTGATCAGCCAGGCGTGCACGACCGCAGCGCCGAACAGGCCGTACGAGGCGATGCCGAGCGCCAGGTGCAATGGCAGCCACGGCGAGGCCGTGACATGCAGCGGCGTGCCCGGGAACAGGATGGCCAGCAGCACCGCGGCCGCGCCCAGCCAGGCCAGCGCGCGCCGTACTTTCAATTGGGGATACATGCGGCTTTCGACCGCGTAGACGGTGAGCACCAGCCACGCGGTGACCGACAGGGCGGGCGCAAAGCCGAAGCGCGGCTCGCCGCCGATGAGGCCGTGGACCAGCACGGCGGCATGCAGAAGCCATGCAATGCCGAGTGCCCACTGGGTCGATTGGCGGCTCAGTCTTGCGCCGGCAGCGGCGACAAAACCGTAGGCAGCCCCGGCGGCGATGCCCAGCGCCACGCCGAGTGGGGAGGGGATCGCTAAAATCATCGGCTGGAGTTTATCTCCCCCAGGCTTGCGCACTTCGTGCCGCAGCGCCAACCCCCTCACCGGGGGCGGCACCGGAGGCCCGGCCAAGCCGGTTCCCCGGCGTCTCGCGAAGGGGCGCAAGCCGCCGATTCAGGTACACGACTTTCCAATGACCCGCTGCGGCGGGCAGCAAGGCATCCCGCTCATGGCCACCGCCCTCACAGAAAAGTTCTCCCGCCTCGTCAAGACGATGAGCGGCCAGGCCCGCATCACCGAAAGCAACGTGCAGGACATGTTGCGCGAAGTGCGCATGGCGCTGCTGGAAGCCGACGTGGCGCTGCCCGTGGTGCGCGACTTCGTGGCCCGGGTGAAAGACAAGGCGCTCGGCCAGGAAGTGCTGGGCTCGCTCAAGCCGGGCCAGGCGCTGGTCGGCATCGTCAACCGCGAACTGGCCGCCACCATGGGCGAGGGCGTGTCCGACATCAACCTCGCGGCTCAGCCGCCGGCCGTGATCCTCATGGCTGGCCTGCAGGGCGCCGGCAAGACCACCACCACCGCCAAGCTGGCCAAGCACCTGATCGAGAAGCGCAAGAAGAAGGTGCTGACGGTGTCAGGCGACGTGTACCGACCCGCCGCCATCGAGCAGCTCAAGACCGTCACCAAGCAGGCCGGCGCCGAATGGTTCCCGAGCACGCCCGACCAGAAGCCGCTCGACATCGCGCGCGCAGCGCTCGACCACGCCAAGCGCCACTATTTCGACGTGCTGCTGGTCGACACCGCCGGCCGCCTTGCGATCGACGAAGCGCTGATGACCGAGATCAAGCAGCTGCACGCGGCGGTCGACCCGGTCGAGACCCTGTTCGTGGTCGATGCCATGCAGGGCCAGGACGCGATCAACACCGCCAAGGCCTTCAAGGAAGCGCTGCCGCTCACCGGCATCATCCTGACCAAGACCGACGGCGATTCGCGCGGCGGTGCGGCGCTGTCGGTGCGGCAGGTCACGGGCGTGCCGATCAAGTTCGCCGGCACCAGCGAGAAGATCGACGGCCTCGAGGTATTCGATGCCGAGCGCCATGCGGGCCGCATCCTCGGCATGGGCGACATCGTCGCGCTGGTCGAGCAGGTCACGGCCGGCGTCGACGTGGCGGCGGCGCAGAAGCTCGCGGCCAAGGTCAAGAGCGGCGCGGGCTTCGACCTGAACGACTTCCTGGGCCAGCTGCAGCAAATGAAGCAGATGGGCGGGCTCTCCAGCCTGATGGACAAGCTGCCCACGCAAATGGCCGCCAAGGCGACCGAGGCCGACATGACGCGCGCCGAGCGCGACATCCGCCGCAAGGAAGGGATCATCCAGAGCATGACCCCGCTGGAGCGCCGCAAGCCCGAGCTGCTGAAGGCCACGCGCAAGCGCCGCATCGCGGCCGGCGCCGGCGTGCAGGTTCAGGAGGTGAACCGCCTGCTCAACGAGTTCGAGCAGATGCAGGGGATGATGAAGAAGATGAAGGGCGGCGGCCTGATGAAGATGATGAAGAAGATGGGCGGCATGAAGGGCATGGGCGGGATG
>NZ_JBGLYN010000002.1:0-143751 GCF_047304045.1 Variovorax sp. Varisp85 | reverse complement strand
GATTGGGTGTTTGGCGACTTCCAGTCTCTCAAACCCAATCCGGATGAACACCGGATACAACCTATTGGAGCTTCACATCTAGGCGGCTGCCGAAGCGGAGCGGCCCTCGAGCGCGGCCTTCATGGCCATCCCACCCTGCGCCATCATCGGCTCGATGTAGGCCGCGATGGCGTCGGGCAGCACGTCGGTGATCCAGACGAAGCGAGAACGGCCTTCTCCCTCGGTGAAAACCTGCGCGGAAGCATGGTGATGGGCGGCCTGCCCGCCGGTGACGGTGTAGGCCAGCCGCCGATGGGCGTCGTCGATGCCGACCAGCATTTCGCGCGCGACAAGACCGTTGGCGAAAGTGAGGATGCGGGCGCCTTCGGCGTCGATCGTGCAGCCGGTGAGAAAACCCGGTGCCAGCCGCGTGTGCACCGCCTTGAAGTCGCGCAGCGCATCCCATACCCGGGCAGCATCCGCCTCGACGATGAATTCCTTGTAGACCGTGGCCATGGCAAACCTCGCTTCAGGGGTTGATCAGGCGGTCATCATCGAGGAGCGCGGCGATGCGGTCTTGGAAAATCCTGCGGTCGCCCCGGGCCGCCTTGCGAAAGCCCCCCGGCGACACGCCGGCAGCGCGGCGGAAGGTGCGCACGAAGTTGCTGAGGTCGGCAAAGCCCACGTCGAGCGCCACCTCGGTCACGGGCCGGCTGCCGTCGTCGGCCAGCAGGCGCGCGGCATGCCGCAGGCGCGAGCGCACGAGGTACTGGTGCGGCGTGACGCCCAGCACCTGAGAGAAGAGCCGCAGGAAGTGGAACGAACTCAAGCCGGTTTCGGCGGCGGCGCCATCAAGGCCGATGTCGTGCTGCGAGTGCGCGTCGATCCACATCGCGGCATCGACCGCGCGGCGGCGGTCGCGCGGTACGGCCGTGGACGCGGAGCCGGACTTGGCTCGGTCGGACACGACTTCGACGAAGCGGCTCGCGAACCACATGCCGAGTTCGTCCAGGCCCACGTCGCTGTGCCCATCGGCCGCGGCCTGCGCGAGTTCGCCGATCACCACGAGTTCGGCCAGGGGTGGCAAGCCGCCGGTGCGCCAGGTCTTCCGGTCGCCGCCGATCAGGTCGACAAAGCCCGGCGACAGGTGGAAGGCCAGGCACTCGTCGCCGCAGACATGGTGGTCGTGCGTGCAGACGTACTCGTCGCCCGGGCAGCCGACCAGCACCGATCCGGCGACCAGTTCGTAGGCTTGGCCGCGCGTGCGGTAGCCGAAGCTGCCCTTGCGCACATACGAGACCGAGTAGCCTTCATGCAGTTCGGTGAAAGGCTGCGCATCGGGCCCCGCGTCGCAGCGGTAGCTGGCGACGCGGATCGGGTCGGTCTGCAGTTCGGTGGTGACGAGCATGGCTTGCGCCTTTCAGGTCCACCGCACCGCAATGCTCAGTCGATGGTCTGCATGGCCTGCCACACGCGCGCCGGGCTCAGCGGCATGTGCAGGCGCGGCGCGCGCGTGGCGAGGCCATTGCGTGCAAAGGCATCGGCCACCGCATTGACGATGGCCGGCGTGGCGCCGATGGTGCCGAGCTCGCCCACGCCCTTCACGCCCAGCGGGTTGTTCTTGCACGGCGTCGATTCGTCCATCTCCATCTGGAACATCGTGTCGACGATGTCGGCGCGCGGGGCCGCGTAGTCCATCAGGCTGCCGGTGACGGGCTGGCCGGTTTCGTTGTCGTACACCACCTGCTCGTACAGCGCCTGCCCGATACCCTGCACCGCGCCGCCCTCGAGTTGGCCGCGCACGATCATCGGATTGATGACCCGGCCCACGTCGTTGACCGAGCTGTAGGCCACCACGCTGATTTCGCCGGTAGGCGGATCGATCTCGATCTCGCAGATGTGGCAGCCGTTGGGCCAGGTCGGGCCGGCCACGGTGCTGGTGGAGTCGACGAAGATCTCTCGCTCGGGCTGCTTGGCGGCAAGCGCAAAGAGGTCGAGTTCGAGGTCGGTGCCGGCCACGTTGAAGACGCCGCGGCTGTAGACGATGTCGTCGATGGAGGCCTCGAACTCCTGCGCGGCGAGTTCGCGCGCCTTGTCGATGGTGCGCTCGGCACCGACGCGCACGGCCGAGCCGCCGGTGAACAGCGAGCGAGAACCGGCGCTGCCGAAGCCGTCGCCGCGGTCGGTATCGCCGAGCACCACGCGCACCTTCTCGATGGGCACGCCGAAGGCATCGACCGCGAGTTGCGCAAGCGAAGTGGCAATGCCCTGCCCCATGGCGTTGACGGCGGAAAACACCTCGATCACGCCATCGGCCTGCACCGAGACCGTGACACGCTCCTCGAACACATTGCCGCCTGTCCATTCGAGGAAGGTGGCGATGCCCAGGCCGCGGTGCCTGCCCTTGCTGGCCGAGTTGGCCGCGCGGGTCTCGAAGCCCTCCCAGTCGGCGAGCGTCAGCGCCTGGTCCATCACCGACTCGAAGTTGCCGGTGTCGTAGGTCTGCGCCATCGGGTTCTGGTACGGCATCTGCTCGGGGCGGATGAAATTGCGGCGGCGCAGCGCGATGCGGTCGATACCGGTCTGGCGCGCGGCCTCGTCCATCAGCCGCTCGATGGTGAAGATGGCCTCGGGGCGCCCTGCTCCGCGATAGGCGCCGGTGGGCGCGGTGTTGGTGAGCACCGCCTTGAAATGGAAGTCGATGGTCTGGATGTCGTAGACGCTGGTCTGCACCCAGGGGCCGATCAACAGCTGGATCGCGACACCGGTGCCAGTGGCGTAGGCGCCTACGTTGGCCAGCGTCTTGATGCGCAGGGCCAGGATCTTGCCGTCGGCGTCGAGCGCCATTTCGGCGCGCGCCTCGATGTCGCGCCCGTGCGCGCTCGACAGGAACTCCTCGCTGCGCTCGGCCACCCACTTCACCGGCCGGTCCACCTGCAGTGCGGCGAAGGCGACCGCAATGTCTTCAGGGTAGGCACCGGTCTTCATGCCGAAGCCGCCACCGACGTCGCCAACCACCACGCGCACCTTTTCCTTTGGAAGGCCGATGGCGGCACAGACGGAATCGCGTACGCCGGAGGGCATCTGCGTGCTCATGCGGATCGTGAGGCGGCCGGTTTCGGGGTCGCGCGCCGCCAGCACGGAACGCGGCTCGATCGTCAGGGCGACCACACGCTGGTTGTGCACGTCGAGCGCCACCACATGGGCGGCCTTGGCGAAGGCCGCGGTCGCGGCCTCGCTGCTGCCGTGGCGCATTTCGGCGGCGATGTTGCCCGACGCTTCTTCGCACAACAGCGGTGCATCGCTGGCGATGGCACTCTCAAGGTCGACCACCATGGGCAGGTCTTCGTAGTCCACCATGATGGCCTCGGCGGCATCGCGGGCCTGCTGCACCGTATCGGCCACCACGGCGGCCACGACTTCGCCGACGAAGCGTGCGCGCTCGTGCGCGATGGCATAGCGCGGCGGGCTGGCGCTGTCGCTGCCGTCCGCCCGCTTGAAGCCCGCGGCGCCCGGCAGGGGCTTGACGCCGGCCTCGGCCATCTCGGCACCGGTAATCACGCGCAGCACGCCGGGCATGGCGGCGGCGGCGCTGGTGTCGATGGAGAGAATACGCGCGTGCGGATAGGAGGATCGCAGGAAGACGAGATGCGCCTGCTCGGGAAGCGTGAGGTCGTCGGTGTAGCGTCCGGCGCCTGACAGCAGGCTTTCGTCCTCGAGGCGGCGCACCGCCTGGCCGCTGCCGAAGCGCGTGGGATTGGGTTCAGTGGTCAACATGGTCCTCTTGTGCTCATCCCCGGCGTGTGCGCGGGCCTGCCTGATCTGCTTGTGGAAGCTGCGATTGCAAGCTGTGGACTATAGGGTTTTCGGCGGGTTTTGTGGTGCCGCAGCGTGAGGGCCGAACCTTGTGGCGCGTCAGCGGTGTGCGATTTTCACCCGGCTGGATTCGGTTTCGCGAAGCCGTGTATACCTATGCCCATGCGACAACTGCCTTGGCTCGAACCCGGAGACGCCCTGCCCGACCCCGCCTCTGCCTGGGGCGTGGCCGACCCCGTCCCCGGGCTGCTGGCGGCCGGTGGGGCGCTCGATGTCGATACTTTGATGCAGGCCTATGGCAACTGCGTCTTCCCCTGGTTCAGCGAAGACCAGCCGATTCTGTGGTGGAGCCCGGACCCCCGCATGGTGCTGCAGGTGGCGGAGTTCAAGCTGCACCGGTCGCTGCGCAAGACGCTGTTGCGCTTCATGGAGACACCTGGATGCGAGGTGCGCATCGACCATGACTTCGCGGCCGTCATCAAGGCCTGTTCGACCTCGCCGCGCGTCGGCCAGTCGGGCACATGGATCGTGCCGGACATGGTCAGGGCCTATACGGATTTGCACGACGCCGGCCATGCCCACAGCGTCGAGACCTGGATCGACGGCAAGCTCGCGGGCGGACTCTACTGCGTAGCCCTGGGCCGCGCGGTGTTCGGCGAGTCGATGTTCACCCGCCGGCCGGACGCCTCGAAGATCGCACTGGCCGCGCTCGTGGCGCTGTGCCGGCATGCCGGCGTCCAGATGATCGACTGCCAGCAGAACACCTCCCATCTCGCGAGCCTCGGCGCCCACGAGATGGCGCGCAAACGCTTCGTCGCACACGTGGCGCGGGTACGGCAACAGGAGGGCCCACGCTGGCGATTCGACCCCGTATACTGGTCCGAACTCCTTTCCGCGCGACCTCTTTCACCGACGTGACGCACCTCAAGGACCTTCCGCTTCACACGCTGCAGTTCTACGCAACGGCGCCCTACCCCTGCAGCTATCTGCCGGACCGGCAGGCCCGCTCGCAGGTGGCCACGCCCAGCCACCTGATCCACAACGACGCCTATTCAGACCTGGTGCTCAGCGGCTTCCGGCGCAGCGGCATGTTCACCTACCGCCCCTATTGCGACGGCTGCCGGGCATGCATTCCGCTGCGGGTGCTGGCCAACAGTTTCCGGCCCACGCGCAGCCAGCGCCGCGCGCTCAAACAGCATGCCGGCCTGCAGGCGCGCGTGCTCAAGCTGTGCTTCATGCCCGAGCACTACCAGCTCTATCTGCGCTACCAGACCGGCCGCCACGCGGGCGGCGGCATGGACCACGACAGCATCGACCAGTACACCCAGTTCCTGCTGCAGAGCCGTGTGAACTCCCGGCTGGTGGAGTTCCGCGAAACGCTGCCCGACGGCAGTGCGGGCGCGCTCAGGATGGTGTCCATCCTCGACGTGCTGAACGACGGCATCTCGGCCGTCTACACCTTCTACGAGCCCGATACCCGCGCCGCGCCGGGCCGTCTCGAGCAAGCGGACGGCCCCCAGGGGGGGCAGCGAGAACACGAAGGGTCGAGCGTGGGGGCAATCTCCACCGGCTACGGCACCTACAGCGTGCTCTGGCAGATCGAGCAGGCCCGCAAGCTGGGGCTGCCGCACGTCTACCTCGGGTACTGGATCGAACACAGCCCGAAAATGAGCTACAAGGCGCGTTTCTCCCCGCACGAAGTATTGGTGGATGGACACTGGCAGGCGCCGGGCGATTTCACAAGGTAAAATGGCGCCCGGTCATCACCGCAGAGCGCCATGAGAAAAAACCAATCCGACATTCCCGCCGTTCCCGTGATCCAGGTGATCGAGCGCATGTTCGCGCTGATCGATGTCCTGGCATCCCGCGAGGAGGCGATTTCGCTGAAGGAAATCAGCGAAAAGACCGGGCTTCATCCCTCGACCACGCACCGTATCCTCAACGACCTGGCGGTCGGCCGCTTCGTCGACCGGCCCGAAGCCGGAAGCTACCGGCTGGGCATGCGCCTGCTGGAGCTGGGCAACCTGGTGAAGGGCCGGCTCAACGTGCGCGATGCAGCACTCGGCCCGATGCGCGAGTTGCACAAGCTGACGCAGCAGCCCGTCAACCTCAGCATGCGCCAGGGCGACGAAATCGTGTACATCGAGCGCTCCTACAGCGAGCGCTCGGGCATGCAGGTGGTCCGGGCCATCGGCGGACGGGCCGCCCTGCACCTGACCTCGACGGGCAAGCTGTTCCTGGCGGCGGACGATCCGCAGCGGGTGCGCAGCTATGCCACGCGCACGGGCCTGGCGGGCCACACGCGCAACAGCATCACCCAGTTGCCGGCGCTGGAGCGTGAGCTGTCGAAGGCGCGCCAGTACGGCATCGCCCGCGACAACGAGGAACTGGAACTGGGCGTGCGCTGCATGGCTGCCGGCATCTACGACGATCAGGGCAAGCTGGTGGCGGGCCTGTCGATCTCGGCGCCGGCCGACCGGCTGGACGAAGGCTGGCTGCCCAAGCTTCAGGCCACGGCCAATGAAATCTCGGGCGCACTGGGCTTCAAGGACGGAATGGCCGTCACGCCGTCGCCCACGAGCAGCAGCACCCCGCCGGCAGGCTGACCCGAAGAAGAAGGCCGGCCTCAAAAGCAAACAGGCCCTGCGAAGGGCCTGTTTTCATTGCGGTCTGACGGACTGTTGCGAATCGATCAGCCGGCCACCTGGTAGCTGGTATTGCGCGAAGAAGCGGCTGGCGTACCGTTGGCATGGGTGGCCTCCACCCAGCGGCGAACCCGCTCGGCGTCGGCGATGCGGCTGAACTTGCCGGCCGAATCCAGGAACACCATGATCAGCTTGCGCCCGGCCACCCGGGCCTGCATCACGAGGCACTGGCCGGCTTCGGAGATGTAGCCGGTCTTCTGCACGCCGATTTCCCAATCGGGGCTCTTCACGAGGCGGTTGGTCGTGTTGAACTGCAGCACGCGGTTGCCGACCTCGACCTGGTACTCAGGCGAAGTGGACAGGGAACGCACCGTGGCATCGGAGTAGGCAGCATTGACCAGCAGCGCCAGGTCTTGCGCGCTCGACTGGTTGCGGCTCGACAGGCCGGTGGGCTCCACGTAGCTCGTGTCCTTCATGCCGAGCATCTTGGCCTTGGCATTCATGATGCTCACGAAGGTCGTCAGGCCACCCGGGTAGGTGCGGCCCAGCGCGTGCGCGGCGCGGTTTTCGCTCGACATCAGCGCCAGGTGGAGCAGTTCGCCGCGCGAGAGCGTGGTGCCGACCGTCAGGCGCGAACTGCTGCGCTTTTCGGTGTCGACGTCATCCTGCGTGATGGTGATGAGTTCGTCGTTCGGCAGATGGGCCTCGCTGATGAGCAGGCCGGTCATGAGCTTGGTGAGCGATGCAATCGGCAGCACGGCATGGTCGTTCTTGCTGAACAGCACTTCGTGCGTGTCCTGGTCGACGACCAGCGCAACGCTCGACTTCAGGTCGAGCACGTCCTCGGTGCCATGCAGGCCAGCCATCTGGCCGAAAGATTGGCGCGGCGCCTCTGTGACGCGAACCACCGAGCGGCGCTGCACGGCCACTACAGTCTTGCCGTTCCTCTTGCGGATGGTGGCCACGACATTGCGGCCGCCACGAACCACCTTGTCCGCTTTTTCGTTGTTCTCGGCCCGTCCGGCACGCGCCGTCTTGGACGATGCGCTGCGCTTGACCTCGACCGGCACCGGCCCCTTCGCCTTCTTGGCGACGGCGGCTTTGGCGACAGGCTTTTCTTTCTTCGCGGCCTGGGCGCCAGGCAGCAAAAACGCCGCGGCGCACAGCGCAACGGCGAGCATTTTGAGTGCGGGTAGAAACCGCTGGCTGGAAACTCGGCGGAGACGGGCTTCAGACATTTATAAATCTCCAGCGGCGACAAACGAGGACCGCAGTGTATCGAAATCAAAAAAGGCACGCAATATCAGTTACTTGCGTCCTCTTCTTCAATCGAAAATCAAGGACCGCCTAAAACCTAACCCTGTGCCGCAACTCTCTCAGCTTGGCTCTGTAACTTGTTGAGCGCGCTCAAATAAGCCTTTGCCGAAGCGACCACGATGTCCGGGTCTGCACCCACACCGTTGACCACCCGCCCTGCGTTTTGTAACCGAACTGTAACCTCCCCTTGGCTTTCCGTCGAGCCACTGATGGCATTGACAGAGTAAAGAACCATTTCGGCGCCGCTCTTGACGTGCGACTCGATGGCTTTCAGGGAAGCATCAACCGGGCCATTCCCGTCGGATTCGCCGGTGACTTCCTTGCCCTGGACGGTGAACACGACCTTCGCCTGGGGGCGCTCGCCGGTTTCGCTGTGCTGGGAGAGAGAAACGAAAGCAAACTGCTCACCAACGTTCGACACCTCTTCCGCGCTGACGAGCGCGAGGATGTCCTCGTCGAAAATTTCCGACTTGCGGTCGGCCAGCTCCTTGAACCGGAGGAACGCGGCATTGATGTCGCCCTCGCTTTCCATGGCCACGCCCAGCTCCTGCAGTCGCTGCTTGAAGGCGTTGCGGCCGCTGAGCTTGCCAAGCACGATCTTGTTGGCCGCCCATCCCACGTCCTCGGCGCGCATGATCTCGTAGGTGTCGCGCGCCTTGAGCACGCCGTCCTGGTGAATGCCCGAGGCGTGCGCGAAGGCGTTGGCCCCCACCACCGCCTTGTTGGGCTGCACCACGAAGCCGGTGGTCTGGCTGACCATGCGGCTCGCGGCCACGATGTGCTGCGTGTCGATGCGCAGGTCGAGCCCGAAATAATCCTTGCGGGTCTTCACCGCCATGACCACTTCCTCGAGCGAGCAGTTGCCCGCGCGCTCGCCCAGCCCGTTGATGGTGCATTCCACCTGGCGCGCGCCGCCAATCTTCACGCCCGCCAGCGAATTCGCCACGGCCATGCCGAGGTCGTTGTGGCAGTGCACCGACCAGATCGCCTTGTCGCTGTTGGGAATGCGCTCGCGCAGCATCTTGATGAAGTTGCCGTAGAGCTCGGGAACGGCGTAGCCGACAGTGTCCGGCACGTTGATGGTGGTGGCACCTTCGTTGATCACGGTTTCGAGCACCCGGCACAGGAAGTCCGGGTCGCTGCGATAGCCGTCTTCGGGGCTGAACTCCACGTCCGCCAGCTGGTTGCGCGCGAAACGCACGGCCAGCTTGGCCTGCTCGTGCACTTCGTCGGGCGACATGCGCAGCTTCTTCTCCATGTGAAGCGGCGAGGTCGCGATGAAGGTGTGGATGCGCCCGCGGGCCGCGCCCTTGAGGGCCTCGGCCGCGCGCGCAATGTCGCGGTCGTTGGCGCGCGAAAGGCCGCACACCGTCGAGTCCTTGATCGCATTGGCAATCGCCTTTACGGCCTCGAAGTCGCCGTTCGAGCTGGCGGGAAAGCCGGCTTCGATGACGTCGACCTTCAGCCGCTCCAGCAGCTTGGCGATGCGCATCTTTTCATCGCGCGTCATCGAGGCGCCGGGCGACTGCTCCCCGTCGCGCAGGGTGGTGTCGAAAATAATGAGTTGGTCAGTCATCGTGGATCTCCTGTGTTCGTTCCCACCTTGCGCGTCGGCAGCGTCAGGCGGCTTCAACCACCGATTGTGCGCCGTGTGCGCCCAGGGCACGAGCACGCTGCACGCCCGAGACAATTGCCTTCAGCGACGCCGTGATCACGTTCGCGTCGATGCCCACGCCGAACAGCGTGCGGCTTTCGTCGACGCGCAGTTCGAGGTAAGCCACGGACTTCGCATCGGCGCCGGCGCCGATGGCATGCTGGTGGTAGTCCATCACGCGTACCGTATGGCCGGTGGCCTGGCTCAGTGCTTGCGTGAAGGCGTCGATGGGGCCGTTGCCGCGGCCTTCGATGGCATGGGTTTCACCGTTCCACGACAGGTCGCCGCGCAGGACCACGGAGGCGCTGGCGCCCTCGCCTTCTTCCTCGATCACGCGGTGCTGCAGTGCCTGAGCGGTCTCGATGCCGTACTCGCGCACGAACAACTGCCAGAGGTCGGCGGCGGTGAGCTCCTTGCCGGCAACGTCCATCACGCGTTGCACGGTCTGCATGAATTCCATCTGCAGGCGGCGCGGCATCTCGAGGCCATATTCGCTCTCGAGCAGGTAGGCCATGCCCCCCTTGCCGGACTGGCTGTTGACGCGGATCACGGCTTCATAGCTGCGGCCCACATCCTTCGGGTCGATGGGGAGATAAGGCATGTCCCAGATGTCGCCTTCCCTGCGCGCGGCGAAGGCCTTCTTGATCGCGTCCTGGTGCGAGCCCGAGAACGAGGTGTAGACGAGGTCGCCCACATACGGATGGCGCGGGTGCACGGGAATCTGGTTGCAGTGCTCGACGGTGGTACGGATCTCGTCGATATTCGAAAAATCGAGCTCGGGCGAAACGCCTTGTGTGTAGAGGTTGAGCGCGACGTTCACGAGATCAAGGTTGCCGGTGCGCTCGCCATTGCCGAACAGACAGCCCTCAATGCGCTCGGCGCCGGCCATCAAGGCCAGTTCGCCGGCCGCGGTGCCGGTGCCGCGGTCGTTGTGCGGATGCACGCACAGCACGATCGAATCGCGGCGCGCAAGGTTGCGGTGCATCCACTCGATCATGTCGGCGAAGATGTTCGGCGTTGAATGCTCCACCGTCGTGGGCAGGTTCACGATGCATTTGCGCTGCGGCGTCGGGGCCCAGACCTCGGTTACCGCATCGACCACGCGCTTCGAGAACATCACGTCGGTGCCGGAGAACATCTCGGGCGAGTACTGGAAGGTCCACTGCGTGTTCGGCTGCCTGGCGGCGAACTCGTTGAACATGCGGGCATGGCTGCTGGCGAGCTCGACGATCTGGTCTTCGTCCATGCCGAGCACCACGCGGCGCATCACGGGCGCCACGGCGTTGTAGAGGTGCACGATGGCGCGCGGTGCGCCCTGCAGCGATTCGAAGGTGCGTTCGATGAGATGGTCGCGCGCCTGCGTCAGCACCTGGATCGTCACGTCGTCGGGAATGCGGTCTTCCTCGATGAGCTTGCGCACGAAGTCGAATTCGACCTGCGAGGCAGAGGGAAAGCCGACTTCGATTTCCTTGAAGCCGATGGCCACGAGGGTTTCGAACATGCGCATCTTGCGCTCGATGTCCATGGGCTCGACCAGCGCCTGGTTGCCATCACGCAGGTCGGTCGACAGCCAGATCGGCGCCTTGGTCAGCACGGCATCGGGCCAGGTGCGGTCCTTGAGGCCGATCGGGGCGAATGCGCGGTATTTGCTTTGAGGTTGCTTGAGCATGTCGATTTCTCTGAGATGGTTGGTAATCAACCAGCAACCCCAAAAACAAACGGCCCGTTGCTGGTGCGAACGGGCCGTGGTGAGGGATTTGCGCGTGCGCTACCGTCTCCGCCCGTGAGGGAGGGCTAGTAGGGCCAGCAGCGAAATCTTGGTCATGAGGGCTGTGAATGTAGCACAAGCCGCCGTCAGTTATGCAAGCCCCGTTCGTCCGGCTCTTCGGTCGAGGTGCTGATCACGCTCGCCGGCTGCCCCTTGGCCTTGCGCCACGCGTAGACCACGTAGCCACTCAGGCCGTACATGACGAAAAGGCCGAACAGCACGGTGGGCGGATGGATGTTGATGACCGCGATCCCGAGCGCGATGAGCACGATTGCGGCAAAGGGCACGCTCTTCTTCATCTGGATGTCCTTGAAGCTGTAGAACGGCGCATTGGTGACCATCGTGAGGCCCGCATACAGCGTGAAGGCAAAGGTGACCCAGGTGATCTGCGTCCACGAGAGATACAGCACCTCCCCGCCGCGCTTGCCCCATTCGTCCACGAGCCAGATGAAGCCTGCCACCAGTGCAGCAGCCGCGGGCGACGGCAGCCCCTGGAACCAGCGCTTGTCGACCACGCCGGTGTTCACGTTGAAGCGCGCGAGCCGCAGCGCCGCGCAGGCGCAATACACGAAGGCGGCGATCCAGCCCCAGCGGCCCAGGCCCTTGAGCGACCACTCGTAGGCGATGAGCGCCGGCGCGGCGCCAAACGACACCATGTCGGACAGCGAATCCATCTGCTCGCCGAACGCGCTCTGCGTGTTGGTCATGCGGGCCACGCGCCCGTCCAGGCTGTCGAGAATCATCGCGGCGAACACACCGAGCGCCGCGAGGTCGAATCGCGCATTCATGGCCATCACGACCGAGTAGAAACCGCCGAACAACGCCGCGAGCGTGAACAGGTTCGGCAGGATGTAGATGCCCTTGCGGCGCTTGCGCGGCTGCACGTCGTCGGGAATCGTATCGTCATGCATTGGAATGGCCTCCATCGCTCGCGGGCGCTGCGCGGTCAGCTATCCATTCGATAGCATCTATGTCTGTGAGTCGCATGGCTTGCAGTGTAGTTCAGGGGACCTCTTCGGCCCCTGCAAACAAAAGGGCCACCGCGACGGGTGGCCCTTGGGAAACGGGTGCCGAAAGCACCCTCTCGCCGGGAGGAAGATCAGTTGCGGGTCTGATCGACCAGCTTGTTCTTCTTGATCCAGGGCATCATCGCGCGCAGCTTTTCGCCGACGACTTCGATCTGGTGCTCTGCATTCAGGCGGCGGCGGCTGATCAGCGCAGGCTGGCCGGCAGCGGCCTCGAGCACGAAGCTCTTGGCGTATTCGCCGGTCTGGATGTCGCGCAGCACTTGCTTCATGACCTTCTTGGTCTCGTCGGTCACGATGCGCGGGCCCGTGACGTACTCGCCGTATTCGGCGTTGTTCGAGATCGAGTAGTTCATGTTGGCGATGCCGCCTTCATAGATCAGGTCGACGATCAGCTTGAGTTCGTGCAGGCATTCGAAGTAGGCCATTTCGGGCGCGTAGCCGGCTTCCACCAGCGTTTCGAAGCCGGCCTTGATCAGCTCGACCGTACCGCCGCACAGAACCGCTTGTTCGCCGAACAGGTCGGTCTCGGTTTCTTCGCGGAAGTTGGTCTCGATGATGCCGGCCTTGCCGCCGCCGTTGGCGGTGGCGTAGCTCAGCGCGAGGTCACGCGCCTTGCCGGTCTTGTCCTGGTGCACGGCCACGAGGTGGGGCACGCCGCCGCCTTGGGTGTAGGTGCTGCGCACCGTGTGGCCGGGGGCCTTGGGGGCCACCATCCACACGTCGAGGTCGGCGCGCGGCTGAACGAAGCCGTAGTGCACGTTGAAGCCGTGCGCGAAGACGAGCGAAGCGCCTTCCTTGATGTGCGGGGCCACGTCGTTCTTGTAGACGTTGGCGATCTGCTCGTCAGGCAACAGGATCATGACCACGTCGGCCGCCTTCACGGCGTCGGCGACTTCGGCGACCTGCAGGCCGGCCTTGCCGACCTTGTCCCACGAAGCACCGCCCTTGCGCAGGCCGACCACGACCTTGACGCCGCTGTCGTTCAGGTTCTGCGCGTGCGCATGGCCTTGCGAGCCGTAACCGATGATTGCCACCGTCTTGCCCTTGATGAGGCTCAGGTCCGCGTCTTTGTCGTAGTAAACCTTCATGTATTTCTCCTAAAAAATCTCAAGCACCCGCAGAGCGGGTGAATTTCACTCAGAGGCCGGAGGAATTCCGGTCCTTCATTTGCTGGTTGATGGACACGAGGCTGTCGTGGATGCGGAACAGCACGATGAGCAGTTCGCTGTAGATGCGAACACCGATGGCACCGAAGATCAGGAACGTGAAGGCCGGCAGGTACTGGCGCTGGTAGAGCGCCGCCCCCGCAAGGACAATCACGCCCAGCAGGCCGAGAAAGTAGAGCACCCGGACGATCGCGGGAGTCACCATCCTGTCGAAACCGAGCAGACCTCGCATCACTTTTGCCTCATGTGTGGATGAACGAATGAACTGAGGGCGCCTTTACCCTCCTACACGCGCAGAATGCGCTCGCCGCGGCCGATGCCGCTGGCACCGGTACGGACAGTCTCGAGGATAGCGCTACGTTCGATCGCTTCCAGAAAAGCGTCGTTCTTGCCATGGTCGCCAGTGAGTTCGATGGTGTAGCTCTTGTCGGTCACGTCGATGATGCGGCCGCGAAAAATTTCGGCCATGCGCATCATTTCCTCGCGCTCCTTACCGACCGCGCGCACCTTCACCATCATGAGCTCGCGCTCGGTGTAGGCGCCTTCGGTCAGGTCGACGACCTTCACGACTTCGATCAGGCGGTTCAGGTGCTTGGTGATCTGCTCGATCACGTCGTCGGAACCGGTCGTGACGATGGTCATGCGCGAGAGGCTCGCGTCCTCCGTGGGTGCGACCGTCAGCGATTCGATGTTGTAGCCACGGGCCGAGAACAGGCCCACCACGCGGGAAAGAGCACCCGGCTCGTTTTCCAGCAGCACTGCAATGATGTGTTTCATGTTTGCGTGACTCCTCTTTTCGCCGCCCTCCCCCGCGCACGGTAATGCGCGGGCTTGGCGGGCAATAGATTCGTCAGTAAAGGTTGAGCGAGAGAAAAATGCCCCGCGGATCAGAGATCCTCGGAACCCATCAGCATCTCGGTGATGCCCATGCCGGCCTTCACCATCGGGAACACGTTCTCGGTGGGGTCGGTGCGGAAGTCCATGAACACCGTGCGGTCCTTGAGCTTGCGTGCTTCGCGCAGCGCGGGCTCCACGTCTTGTGGACGCTCGATCAGCATGCCGACATGGCCATAGGCCTCGGCGAGCTTCACGAAGTTGGGCAGTGCGTCCATGTAGCTGTGGCTGTAGCGGCCGGAGTATTCGATCTCCTGCCACTGGCGCACCATGCCCAGGTAGCGGTTGTTGAGCGAGCAGATCTTGATCGGCGTGTTGTATTGCAGGCAGGTGGAGAGTTCCTGGATGCACATCTGCACCGAGCCTTCGCCGGTGATGGTGAACACTTCCGAATCGGGCTTCGCGAGCTTGATGCCCATGGCGTAGGGAATGCCCACACCCATGGTGCCCAGGCCACCCGAGTTGATCCAGCGGCGCGGCTCGTCGAAGCGGTAGTACTGTGCAGCCCACATTTGGTGCTGGCCCACGTCCGACGTGATGTACGCGTCGGCGTCCTTGGTCATGTTCCAGAGGGTCTCGACCACGTACTGCGGCTTGATCACGTCCTTGTTGCCGCGGTCGTACTTGAGGCAGTCGCGCGAGCGCCAGGCTTCGATGGTCTTCCACCAGTCGGCCAGCGCGCCGGCGTCGGGCTTGGTGGTGCTCTCGCGGATCATCGAGATCAGCTCGGTGAGCACGTCCTTCACGTCGCCGACGATCGGGATGTCGACCTTCACGCGCTTGGAAATGCTCGACGGGTCGATGTCGACGTGGATGATCTTGCGTTCGTTCTGCGCGAAGTGCTTGGGGTTGCCGATCACGCGGTCGTCGAAGCGCGCGCCCACGGCCAGCAGCACGTCGCAGTTCTGCATCGCGTTGTTGGCTTCGATGGTGCCGTGCATACCCAGCATGCCGAGGAACTTGCGGTCGCTCGCCGGATAGGCGCCCAGGCCCATCAGCGTATTCGTGACCGGATAGCCGAGCATGTCGACCAGCGTGCGCAGCTCGTTGGTGGCGTTGCCCAGCAGCACGCCACCGCCGGTGTAGATGTAGGGACGCTTCGCGGCCAGCAGCAATTGCAGCGCCTTGCGGATCTGTCCGCCGTGGCCTTTGCGGACCGGGTTGTACGAGCGCATCTCGACCTTGTCGGGATAGCCTGCATAAGGCGTTTTCTTGAACGAAACGTCCTTGGGCACATCCACCACCACCGGGCCGGGACGGCCGCTGCGTGCGATGTGGAAGGCCTTCTTCATCGTCATGGCCAGATCCTTGGGATCCTTGACGAGGAAGTTGTGCTTGACGATGGGACGGGTGATGCCGACCGTGTCACATTCCTGGAAGGCGTCGAGGCCGATGGCGGCCGTCGGCACCTGGCCCGAGATGATCACCATCGGGATCGAGTCCATGTACGCCGTCGCGATGCCGGTGACCGCATTGGTCAGGCCAGGACCGGAGGTGACCAGCGCCACGCCGACGTCGCCGGTGGCGCGCGCATAGCCGTCGGCCGCGTGGACGGCAGCCTGCTCGTGGCGTACCAGCACGTGCTGGATGGTGTCCTGCTTGTAGAACGCGTCGTAGATGTAGAGAACCGCGCCGCCCGGGTAGCCCCAGACGTACCGGACGCCTTCGGCCTGTAGTGCCTTGACCAGCACTTCAGCGCCCATGAGTTCTTGCGTCGGATTGCCTGCGCCTGAGGACGCGGCTGCTGCGGAAGCGATTTCCGCCTTGGAGATTTCCATGATCAACCTTTGTGTTATTTCGGGAACGAAATACCTTGGGTGCCCCTTGCCAACCCTTGTGGGGCCGCGCCAGGACTTGAGGCCAAAGCCATGGGCGGACTGATGTTCCGCCGGACCGTGACCCGTTTGCCTTTTGACTTGCAAGGCGAATTATGACATTTCTGGGCGTTCAGATTCGCTTCAGCTGCCCTGTAAAGCCACAAAGGCATAATCCGCGGCGATAAACACACATGCGACTTACGCAATCGCCAGACCCCTTTTCCCATGCGGCGCGCCTTTCGCGCCCCCTCTCGCTTGGCCACTGAACAAGAACTCTCCGACTTCCTGAAAAGCGTCGAACGGCGCGCTTTCAAGCGCTCGGTCTACCACGTGCGGGATGAAGAAGCTGCGCTCGATATCGTGCAGGACAGCATGATGAAGCTGGCGCAGCACTACGGTGACAAGCCGCCGGCCGAGTTGCCGATGCTGTTCCAGCGCATCCTGTCGAACTGCACGCTCGACTGGTTCCGCCGCCAGAAAACCCGGCGTGCCCTGTTCTCCAACCTCAGCGATTTCGAATCGGTCGACGACGACGGAGATTTCGACCTGCTGGAGAACTTCGTCTCGCCGACCGACTCTAGGGAATCGGAGAGTGCCGAAGACACGACCCGCCGCGCCCAGGTCTTCCACGAAATCGAGGAACAGATCGCGGCACTGCCGGGTCGTCAACGCGAGGCTTTCCTGATGCGTTACTGGGAGGAAATGGACGTCGCAGAGACGGCCGCTGCGATGGGCTGCTCCGAGGGCAGCGTCAAAACCCATTGTTCGCGAGCCGTTCACGCTCTGAGCAAGGCGCTCAAGGCCAAGGGAATATCGCTATGAACACTAAGGTTCCAACATCAACTTCCAGCACCGCCGAAGACCAGTTCGGTCAGCGCGTGATTGCCCGCCTTTCGGCCGGCAATCGGGAGTTGCCGCACGACATCGGCGAACGGCTTCGCGTGGCGCGCGCACAGGCCGTGGCCGCGCGCAAGCTGCCTCCGCAGCTGCGAACCGCGACTGTGGCGGTGCAGTCGGGTCATACGCTCACGATGGGTGGCAGCTGGTGGACCCGCATCGGCTCCGTGGTGCCGCTGATCGCACTCGTGGCCGGCCTGATCGCCATCAGCGCGATGCAGGAGGACGATCGCGCCAGCGAACTGGCCGAAGTGGATTCCGCGCTGCTGACGGGCGACCTGCCGCCCGCCGCCTACACCGACCCCGGTTTCGCTCAATTCCTGAAGGCCGACAGCGCCTCCGACTGAACCCTCACCAACCGAATGCGACGCCGCTCCATCTCCAGCGCGAACACTACCCATCCGTTGCGCCCGCTCCAGGCGGGCGTAGTCGTTTGGGCGGGTGCGCTTGCGGTCGCAGCCTTCGGCCTGACGCTCGCCAACGCCCAGCCCCCCACCGAGGCGGCGGTCAAGGGCTCGACCCCGGCAAGTTCCGCGTCTGCCACCAGCCCGAAGGCCGTCTCGACCACAAGGCCACTCTGGAGCGAACTCACGGCCGAGCAGCAGCAGGCCCTCAAGCCGCTCAGCGTTCACTGGAACACGCTGAACGTCGGCCAGAAAAGGAAATGGCTGGCGCTGTCTCGCAACTACGCGAGCATGTCAGCCGAAGATCAATCCACCCTGCACAGCCGCATGATCGAATGGGCTGCCCTGAGCAACCAGCAACGTGCGCAGGCTCGCCTGAACTTCGCCGAGGTCAAGCGCATTTCACCCGACGAGCGCAAAGTCAAATGGGAGCAGTACCAAGCCTTGAGCGAGGAAGAAAAGCGCAAGCTTGCGGAACGCGCCCCACCCAAGCCACGCGGGGCAGCCATTCCCGTTCGGCCGGTTTCGTCCCAGAAGCTCGTGCCGGTGCCGGCCGTCACGCCTGCAGGGCAGCACACGCCCAGAATCCTGCTGGCACCGCCGCCCCCGGCCGTGCCCGCAACGATCCTGGTGGCCTCGCCGCCGGAGCGAGCCCCCGCGGTCACGACGCCGGCGGTTTCCGTCACGCCTGCGCCCCCGGCGCCAGCCAGCGCCACGTCCGCGCCGGTTCCGGCGGAAGCCCAGGTACCGGCGCCGTCTTCTGGGGCCGAGGCACCTCCCTCTGCCCCCTGATCCCAAGGCTCCGATGGTTTCCAGCTCCCCCGAGGCGTCGGGCTCCGATCAGGCCGCCTCGCAGATTCCTCCAGCAACCCACGCTCCTGTTTCGATAGTGCCGGGCCTCTGGCGCCGCATGGCCTGCTGGCTCTATGAGGGCATGCTGCTGTTCGCCGTGGTGTTCGTTTCAGGCTGGCTCTTCAGCACGCTGGGCCAGATGCGCGACGCCATGGATTCACGGCGCCATCTTTTTCAGGCTTTTCTTTTCGTGGTGTTCGGCGTGTACTTCGTCTGGTTCTGGACCAAGGGCCAGACCCTCGCCATGAAGACCTGGAACATCCGCATCGTCGATGCACACGGACGGCCTGTCAGCCAGCGCCGGGCGTTGGCGCGCTACCTGCTGAGCTGGGTCTGGTTTCTGCCGCCGCTGGCCGCCATTGCGCCGTTCAAGCTGTCGGGCGGCGAATCGACCGTCCTGATTTTCGGCTGGGTCGCCGTCTGGGCGCTGCTGGCGCGTTTTCACCCCGAGCGCCAGTTCTGGCACGACGCCTGGGCCGGTACACGGCTCATCACCTCCAAACCGATGAGTCGCCGATGAGTGCCTTGCCCAAGCTCCCCGATCCCTCCGTCAATCCGCAGAAAGCCCGCAAGGGCCTCGAACGGGTCTGGCATGCCGCGCTGATTTCTCTGCACGGCCTGCGCGCCGGCTGGAGCGAGCCCGCTTTCCGCCAGGAAGCCATCATGTCGATCGTGATGATCCCGGCCGCCTTCTGGCTCGGACACGGCTGGACCGAGGTGGCGCTGCTCGCGGGCAGCGCGATCCTGGTGATGATCGTCGAGCTGCTCAACACCGCCGTCGAAGCAGCCATCGACCGCATCGGGCCCGAGTGGCACGACCTCTCCAAGCGCGCCAAGGACATGGGCAGCGCCGCGGTGCTGCTCTCGCTCACGCTTTGCGGGGGCATCTGGGCGGCGGCGTTGTGGCAACGATTCGTGTCATGAGCAGGCCCGCGGGCTGCGGCATGATGGCAGGATGAATCCTGAATTTTCGATTTGCGTGTATTGCGGCTCGCGCCCCGGCGAGCGCCCCGAGTTTTCCCAGGCCGCGCAAGCGGTCGGCCAATGGATCGGCCGGCATGGCGGCCAACTGGTCTATGGCGGCGGCCGCACAGGCCTGATGGGCACGGTGGCCGAGGCCACCCGCCTCGCCGGCGGCCGCGTGGTCGGCATCATCCCCAAGGCACTGGTCGACAAAGAACTGGCCAACCCGCTGTGCGATGAACTGCATGTGGTCGACACCATGCACGAGCGCAAGGCCATGATGGGCGAGCGCGCCGACGCCTTTGTCGCCCTGCCGGGCGGCATCGGCACCTTCGAGGAACTGTTCGAGATCTGGACCTGGCGCCAGCTCGGCTATCACGACAAGCCGACCGGCATCCTCAACACCGTCGGCTATTACGACGGCCTGCTGGGCTTCCTGGCGCACAGCGTGCGCGAAGGCTTCATGGGCGAATGGCAGATGGAACTGATCCGCACCGGTACCGACGTGCCCGAACTGCTCACGGCGCTGCGCGCCGAAGTGCCGCTCCACCCGCGCGAAGACAGGCTGTCGGAAAACCTCTGAGGCGCGCGGTTCGAAAAAAGCCCCCGTTGCCGGAGGCTTTTGCTTCAGACTGCGTTCTCGTTTTCTTCGCCGGTGCGGATCCGCACGATGCGTTCCACGTCCGTCACGAAAATCTTCCCGTCGCCAATCTTCCCGGTGCGCGCCGAGCTGACGATGGCCTCGATGCAGCGTTCCACATCGGCCTCGTTGACGACAACTTCCACCTTCATCTTGGGCAGGAAGTCGACCACGTATTCGGCGCCGCGGTAGAGCTCGGTGTGCCCCTTCTGGCGGCCGAAGCCCTTGACCTCGGTGACGGTCAGTCCGGTAACGCCCACTTCGGCCAAGGCCTCGCGCACGTCCTCGAGCTTGAAGGGTTTGACGATGGCGGTGATCTGCTTCATGGTTTTTGCGCTCCGGCGGTTTCGTTGAATTTGCTGGTGATAGGGTAACGCCAATCCTTGCCGAAGCTTCGGTGGGTGACCCGGATGCCTACCGGCGCCTGACGCCGCTTGTATTCGTTGATCCTGATGAGCCGCGCAACCCGCTCGACCACCGCGCGGTCGTAGCCCGCGGCAATGATCTCGTCGATGCCTTCGTCGTCCTGCATGTAGCGTGCCAGGATGCCGTCAAGGATGTCGTAGGGCGGCAGGCTGTCCTGGTCGGTCTGATCGGGGCGCAGCTCGGCGCTGGGAGGCCGCGTGATGATCCGCTCGGGGATCGGCGCCGCCCCCATGCCGTACGGATCGTGGGCATTGCGCCAGCGCGCCAGCGCAAACACGGTGGTCTTGAGCAGGTCCTTGATGACCGCGAAACCGCCCGCCATGTCGCCGTAGAGTGTGCAGTAGCCGGTGGCCATCTCGCTCTTGTTGCCCGTAGTGAGCACGATGGCGCCGAACTTGTTCGACAGCCCCATCAGCAGCGTGCCGCGGATGCGGGCCTGGATGTTTTCCTCCGCCGTGTCTTCGGGCCGGCCCTTGAATTCCTCTGCCAGCGCATCCTTGAAGGATTCGAAGGTGTGCTTGATCGAAATCTCGTCGTAGCGCACGCCCAGGCGGCCGGCCATGTCGCGCGCATCGATCCAGCTGATGTCGGCGGTATAAGGCGAAGGCATCATCACCGCGCGAACCTTGTCCTTGCCCAGTGCATCGACCGCGATCGCAAGCACCAATGCGGAGTCGATACCGCCCGAAAGCCCCAGGATGGCGCCCGGAAAACCGTTCTTGCCGACGTAGTCGCGCACGCCCAGCACCAGTGCGTCCCAGAGCTGTGCTTCGGCGTCGCGCGGGGGTGCGATGGCAGCCGGCTCGGCCACGAAGCCGACGCTGCCCCGGGGCGTGCGCTCCAGCTGCGCGAAGACCAGCTTCTCCCGGAAGCTCTCCGCCTGCATGGCGGTGGTGCCATCGGCCTGCAGCGCGAACGAAGCGCCATCGAACACCACCTCGTCCTGCCCGCCGACCAGGTGCGCATACACCAGCGGCAGCCCCACGGCACGCGCTCGGTCGGCCATGCGCGCGACGCGCTCGCCCTCCTTGCCCACGTGATAGGGCGAGGCGTTGATCACGGCCAGCACCTCGGCGCCGGCGTCGCGGGCCAGCTCGGCCGGCTGGTCGAACCAGGCGTCCTCGCAGATCAGCAGTCCAACGGAAACCCCGCCCGCCTCGAACACGCAAGTGCCCTGCCCCGGCGTGAAATAGCGGCGCTCGTCGAACACCTGGTAGTTCGGCAGTTCGCGCTTGGCGTAGGTTTCGAGGATGCGGCCTTCCTTGATGACGCTGGCCGCGTTGTGGCGCATTTGCACGGCCACCGAGCGACTGCGCAGGCTGCCGCCGGTTGGATGCCCCACCACCACGACCATGTCTTTGAGGTCGGCCAGAGCGGCAGCAATGCCTTTCACGGCATCATCACAGGCTTCGGTGAAGGCGGGACGGAGGAACAGGTCCTCCGCCGCATAGCCGGCAATCGAGAGTTCGGGCGTCAACAAGAGACGCGCGCCCTGTGCATGGGCCTGGCGCGCGGCGTCGACGATCTTTTTCGCGTTGCCGGCGAGGTCGCCCACCACAAAATTGAGTTGCGCGATGGCGAGCTTGAGCGTCATACAGAAGGAAGAAAAAGGCTTGAACGATTATGTCATTCGGGTTCTGTCGTCGCCGTCGGACCTGAGCCCGGAAGCATGGAACGCGCTGCTGGCCGCCGAGGCCGAGCCCTCGCCTTTCATGCGCCACGAATACCTTGCGGCGCTGAATGACAGCCGCAGCGCCTCGCCGGACAGCGGATGGGTGCCGCAGTTCGTCACGCTGTGGCAAGGTGAGCAGTTGCAGGCGGCGTGCCCGTTCTACATCAAGGACCATTCGTACGGCGAGTACGTGTTCGACTGGGCCTGGGCCAACGCCTACGAGCAGCACGGGCTGGCCTACTACCCGAAGGCCGTGGTTGCAGTGCCTTTCACGCCCGTGCCCGGCGCGCGGCTGCTGGCGCGCGATGCGCAGAGCCGCACATTGCTGGTGCAGGGGCTCGTCGCGCTGTGCAAACAGGAGGAACTGTCGTCGCTGCACCTGCTGTTCGGCGCCGAGGCGGACATCGCCGCCTGCGTCGAAGCCGGCCTGATGCTGCGCAACACCGTGCAATTCCACTGGACGAACACGGCACCCTCGGCCGGCACCGGCTACGCGGACTTCGACGCCTTCCTCGCCAGCCTCTCCCACGACAAGCGCAAGAAGATCCGCCAGGAGCGCCGCAAGGTGGCCGACGCGGGCGTGAGCTTCCGCTGGTCGCGCGGCGCCGACATCTCGAAGGCCGATTGGGACTTTTTCTACCGCTGCTACGAACGCACCTACCGCGAGCATGGCAACCCGCCCTACCTCACGCGCGACTTCTTCCGGCGCATGGCCGACACCATGCCCGAAGCCTGGCTGCTGTTCATCGCCGAGCGCAACGGCAAGCCGATGGCCGCCAGCCTGATCGCCCTCTCGACGCAGTCCGACAGGCCGTTGGTCGCCTATGGCCGCTACTGGGGTGCGCTGGAGCGCGTCGACTGCCTGCATTTCGAGGCCTGCTACTACCAGCCGCTGGCCTGGTGCATCGAACATGGCGCCCAGCGCTTCGAGGGCGGCGCCCAGGGCGAGCACAAGATGGCGCGCGCGCTGATGCCGGTGAAGACCACCAGTGCCCACTGGCTGGCGCATCCCTCGTTCGCCGATGCAGTCGAGCGCTTCCTGGAGCGCGAGGGTGCGGGCATCGAGAACTACATGGACCACCTGGGCGAGCGCAGCCCCTTCAGGTCCGCCTGAGTTGTGCCATTCGGGGCTGCTATAAAGGCGCCCGATTCGACAACAACACAAAGAAACCAATGCCATTCTTCGGACTGGGGCTGCACGTCCTCATTGCGCTGTTCTTTGCCGTGCATGCAATGCGCCACGGCAAGCAGATGTACTGGCTCATCATCCTTTTCAGCTTCCCGCTGCTGGGCAGCATCGTGTACTTCATGGTCGAGTATCTGCCCGCTTCGCGCATGCAGCGCACCGCGGGGAAGGTGGCGAACGCGGCCATCGGCTTCATCGATCCCGAGCGCGAATACCGCGCGGCCACCGAGGCCTACGACCTCGCGCCTACGGCGCAGAACAAGCTGCGCCTTGCCAAGGCCGCGCTCGACAAGGGCCAGGCCGCCGATGCCGTCGGCCACTACCGCGACGCGCTGAAGGGTCCGCTCGCCTCCGATCCCGAATTGCAGTTCGGCCTCGCCAGCGCGCTGATGGCCGCAGGCAGCCCTTCGGCGGGTCGTGACGCACTGCAGGCCTTGCAGACCCTGCGCAGCACGCGCGACGATTACCGCAACGACGAAGTCGCCGTGCTGACGGCCCGCGCACTGGCGGCCGACGGGCGCAACACGGAAGCGCGCGAAGCCTTCGAAGCCGCATTGAGCAAATACAACACGGTCGAGGCGCGCGCAAGCTATGTGGTCTGGCTGGCGCAGCAAGGCGACGCCGCTGCGGCGCAGCGCCAATGGGACGAACTCCAGCAGGCCGCGCGCCACTGGAACTCGCACGCCAGGTCGGTCAACCGCGAGTGGATGCGGCAGGCTGGCGATGCGGTCCGGGGCTGATTACTTCTTGTAGGCGGCGATGCCGTCCAGGACTTCCTTCTTGGCGGCGTCGATGCCTTCCCAGCCCAGCACCTTGACCCACTTGCCGGCTTCCAGGTCCTTGTAGTGCTCGAAGAAGTGGCTGATGGCCTTCAGGCGCATCGGGTTCACGTCGTCGACTGACTTCCAGTGGCTGTAGATCGGCAGCACCTTGTCGGTGGGCACGGCCAGCACCTTGCCGTCGACGCCGGCCTCGTCTTCCATCATCAGGATGCCCAAGGGGCGGCACGGCACCACCACGCCCGGCAGCAGTGGGTATGGGGCAATCACCAGCACGTCCACCGGGTCGCCATCGCCCGACAGGGTCTGCGGCACGTAGCCGTAGTTGGCCGGGTAGTACATGGCCGTCGTCATGAAGCGGTCGACGAAGATCGCGCCGGATTCCTTGTCGACTTCGTACTTGATCGGATCGGCGTTCATCGGGATTTCGATCACGACGTTGAAGGCATCGGGGACGTTCTTGCCGGGGGAAACTTTGTCGAAGGACATGACGTTTTTCGAGTAGTTGAAAAGTATGAGAGGGATGGGGACAAACCCGGAGTTTACTTTCCGCGTCACCGACCCGTCGCACGCACGCTCGTTTTTGCCTGTAAATTGCAACCGTTGGCCAATCGGCTCCGCACCCCAGGTGCAGCGAGCTTCGAGGAAGCAACGCGGCGGAAAACATGGTCCCGTACGCGTTGCACGCAGGGCCCATGCTGTCCGTCTCCACAAGTCACAACGAACGAATGGAGAAGCAAAGCATGATCGGCAACACCCCCCTGATACTGGCCATCGTCTGCGGCCTCGTGGCCGTGGCCTACGGTTTCTGGGCCCGAAGTTGGATTCTCGCGAAGGACCCGGGCAACGCCCGCATGCAGGAGATCGCGGCGGCCATCCAGGCCGGCGCCTCTGCCTACCTCGCCAAGCAGTACAGCACCATCGCCGTCGTCGGCGTTGTGCTCGCCATCCTCATCGCCATCTTCCTCGACCTGACCACGGCGGTCGGCTTTATCGTGGGCGCGGTGCTCTCGGGTGCTTGCGGCTTCATCGGCATGAACGTGTCGGTGCGCGCCAATGTGCGCACGGCGCAGGCGGCCACGCACGGGATCGGCCCGGCGCTCGACGTGGCATTCCGCGGCGGCGCCATCACCGGCATGCTGGTGGTGGGGCTGGGCCTGCTGGGCGTGTCGGTCTTCTACTGGGTGCTGTCCGCTGGCGGCATTCCGGCCGGGGCCCACGGCCTCTCGGCCATCCTCAATCCGCTGATCGGCTTTGCCTTCGGCTCCTCGCTGATCTCGATCTTCGCGCGCCTGGGCGGCGGCATCTTCACCAAGGGCGCCGACGTCGGCGCCGACCTGGTGGGCAAGGTCGAGGCCGGCATTCCCGAAGACGACCCGCGCAATCCGGCGGTGATCGCGGACAACGTGGGCGACAACGTCGGCGACTGCGCCGGCATGGCGGCCGATCTGTTCGAGACCTACGCCGTGACGCTCATCGCCACCATGGTGCTGGGCGCGCTGATGGTCACGGCGGCGCCGACCAATGCGGTGCTGTATCCGCTGGCGCTGGGCGGCGTGTCGATCATCGCGTCGATCATCGGCTGTTTCTTCGTGAAGGCATCGCCGGGCATGGTCAACGTGATGCCGGCCCTCTACAAGGGCCTCGCCGTGGCGGGCGTGCTGTCGCTGGTCGCGTTCTGGTTCGTCACCAGCTGGCTGATTCCCGACAACGCCATTGCACCGAGCGGCAGCCAGCTCAAGCTGTTCGGCGCCTGCTTCGTCGGCCTTGCGCTGACGGCCGCCCTGGTGTGGATCACCGAGTACTACACCGGCACCCAGTACAAGCCCGTGCAGCACATCGCGCAGGCCTCGACCACTGGCCACGGCACCAACATCATCGCGGGCCTCGGCGTGTCGATGCGCTCGACGGCGTGGCCGGTGATCTTCGTGTGCATCGCGATCCTGGCGTCCTATTCGCTGGCGGGCCTGTTCGGCATCGCAGTGGCGGCCACCTCAATGCTGAGCATGGCCGGCATCGTGGTCGCGCTCGACGCCTACGGCCCCATCACCGACAACGCCGGCGGCATCGCCGAGATGAGCGAGTTGCCCGACAGCGTGCGCGCCGTGACCGATCCGCTCGACGCGGTCGGCAACACCACCAAGGCCGTGACCAAGGGCTACGCCATCGGCTCGGCCGGCCTCGCCTCGCTGGTGCTCTTTGCCGACTACACGCACAAGCTCGAGAGCTTCGGGCTGAACATCAGCTTCAACCTGAGCGACCCGATGGTGATCGTCGGCCTCTTCATCGGCGGCCTGATCCCTTACCTGTTCGGCGCGATGGCGATGGAAGCCGTGGGCCGTGCGGCCGGCGCGGTGGTGGAAGAAGTGCGCCGCCAGTTCCGCGAGATCCCCGGCATCATGGAAGGCACCGGCAAGCCCGAGTACGGCAAGGCCGTGGGCATGCTGACCGGCGCGGCCATCAAGGAAATGATGATCCCCTCGCTGCTGCCGGTGCTGGTGCCGATCATCGTGGGCCTGGTGCTCGGCCCGAAGGCGCTGGGCGGGCTGCTGATGGGCACCATCGTCACCGGCCTGTTCGTCGCGATCAGCATGTGCACCGGCGGCGGCGCCTGGGACAACGCCAAGAAGTACATCGAGGACGGCCACTTCGGCGGCAAGGGCAGCGAGACGCACAAGGCCGCCGTCACCGGCGACACCGTGGGCGACCCCTACAAGGACACTGCCGGCCCGGCGGTGAATCCGCTGATCAAGATCATCAACATCGTGGCGCTGCTGATCGTGCCGCTGGTGGTGAAGTTCCATGCCGGCGATGCGGCGGCGGCGGTACCGACGAAGGTCGAGCAGCCGCCGGCCTCCACGGCGCCCGCTGCCTCGCCCGCCGCCGCTGCCACGCCGTCGACGCCCGCGGCCGTGGTGGCTTCGGGCGCCGTGTCGGCCGCCGAAGCCGCCGCCGTGAAGGTCGAGAACGGCGTGGTCAAGTTCTACTTCGCGAGCGCCAGCGCCGAAGTGGCGCCCAACGCCAGGGAAGCGCTGACCGACGTGATCAAGGCCGTGCAGAGCGGCAGCACCGTGCTCGTGAGTGGTTACCACGATGCGAGCGGCGACCCAGCCAAGAACGCCGAACTTGCCAAGCAGCGCGCGGTGGCCGTGAGCGATGCGCTCAAGGCGGCCGGTGCGCCCGAAGACAAGATCGAGCTCGCCAAGCCCGAGCAATCCCAAGCCGACGGGCCGCCCTCCGAAGCGCGCCGCGTCGAGGTCAAGATAAAGTCCTGAGATGCCCACACCCGCACGACTCGAATCCTTCATCGCCGCCGTCGAAGGCGGCGCGCATGCCAAAGCCATCGAGGACTACTACACGGAAGACGCCACCATGCGCGAGAACCAGGCCGAGCCACGGCGCGGCCGCAGCACGCTGGTGGCGCAGGAGACGGCCGTGCTCGATCGCACCGAAACCGTCACCTCCACCTGCGTGCGTCCGGTGCTCGTGAACGGCGACCATGTGGCGATCCACTGGATCTTCGAGTTCACGTTCAAGGGTGGCGCCAGCATGCGCATGGAGGAAATTGCCTGGCAGCGCTGGGAGGGCGAGCGCATCGCCGAAGAGCAGTTCTTCTACGACCCCGCGCAGCGAAAGCCGGGCTGATTCTCGGCTTCTAGCGCCGGCTCTCGGCCGCCACGGCCCGCACCAGCCGGGTGGCTGGCGCTACCAGCTCCCGCAGGTCCGCAGCGCGATCCTGCTCGATGGCTTGCAGAACGAGTTCATTGATGCCGCCGACCACCGTCATCGCCATCTGGCTCGTCAGATGCACTGCGAGGCCTTCCGCGTCGCCGCTGCTGTTGATCGCCACCTGGATGAAGTTGGCGATCTCGTCGTTCACCCGGCGCCGCACCGCGAGGCCCGGCATGCCCAGGCCGAGGATCTCGACAAACAGCGTGCGCAGCAGCACCGGGTCCTGGGCGAGGTAATCGAAATACGCCGCCATGGCCTGCTCCACCTGCGCATGCCACGGTTGCGCGGGGTCGAAAGCCTCGCTCACCGCCTGCAGCGCGAGCCGGCTGGCGGTTTGGTAGAGCGCGATCAGGCACTCGGTCTTGGTGCTGAAGTGCTCGTAGAAGGTGCGGCGCGACACGGCCGCCTCGCGCACGATGTCGGCAATGGTGGTTTCGGCATAGCCCTTGGCTGCCACGGCATGCGCCATGCCTTGCAGCAGGCGCGTGTAGTGCTCGCTTCCGATGCCATCGGCTGACTTGGAAGGCACGGCTGTTTCGACGGCTTCACTCATGAACGGCACATTTTCCTACGTCATGGTACTTGACAGTACCAACTTGCGATTGCACCATGGAGGCAAGTCGGTACGACGATGTACCAACCATTTCAATTCCGTGCTTTTTTCGAGGCTTGTTTTTCATGACTGATCTCGTGGTCCGCCGCCTTCTGATCGATTTGCAATCGCCCTTTGCCCGCGACTGGTGCGGCGGCGACGCATTCTCGACCGCTTTCTTCAACGCCCTGTCGATGAGCTTCCCCTTCGGCGAACAATTCTTCATCGACGCGGTTCGCGATGCCGTCGCCACGTTGCCGACGGAAGTGCAGGAAAAGCATCGCGCCGACGTGCGCGGTTTCATCGGGCAGGAAGCCACGCACCGGCGCATTCATTCGCTCTTCAACAACCACCTCGAAAGCCAGGGCCTGGTGGATGGCTGGACGGCGCGCGCGGGCAAGCGCCTGACGCTGATGGAAGACGCCGACCCGCGCCACGCGCTGGCGGTGACGGCGGCCACCGAGCACTTCACGGCGCTGTTCGCCGAATGGCTGCTGGCCCACCCCGAGATCCTCGACGGCGCCGAGCCCCGGCTGCGCACCATGTGGCTGTGGCACAGCGCCGAAGAACTGGAACACAAGAGCGTGGCCTTCGACATCTACAAGGCCGCAGGCGGCTCCGACGAATGGCGCAAGCGCTGGTTCCGCCGCGTCACGATCATGTTCCTGGGCGACCTGATGCATCAGACCATCGACAACCTGCGCCGCGAAAAGCAGCTGTGGAAATGGTCGACCTGGAAGAGCGCCGTGCGCATCCTGCTGAGCCGCGACGGTCTGCTGCGCGGCAACCTGGCCGGCTGGCGCGGCTACCTGCGCCCGGACTTCCATCCGATGCAGCAGGACAGCAGCCTCTCGGTGCGCTGGCTGGAGGACAACCGCGCACAGTACACACCCGTGGGCGCGACACCCGAGGCAGCGGCCGCGGGTTGACCGGCAAGAAAGCTCAGTAGAAGTTGGCGCGTTGCGGCGCACCGCCGCCGGCCTGCTGGTGTTCGGGGCGCAGCGCCAGGTCGTGCAGGGTGTCGAAATCGGACGGAGCATCCGGCACGCGCATCACCACTTCCAGCTCGTGCATCGAAGTGACCCAGCGGCCGGCCGGCGATTCGGCAGGCTCGTCGTTGGCGAAAACGCCGTCGCGGATGTAGAGGGTCTCGCCCTCGGGGCGCTCGGCATGCAGCTCGATCAGGCGCGCGATGGAGAAGTTGTACGTCACGAGCTTTTCGCGCGTCTTGCGGTCCTTGCCGCCGCAATTGAACGAGCCTTCCGCGGCAATGACGATACAGGAGCCGTCCACGCCTCCGTCCATCTCGATCTCGTTGCCCGAACGCCAGATGGCGTTGGGCAGGCGCACGCGCACCTTGTCGATCACGAGGTCCCGCTGCTTGTTCAGGCTGCCAAGGGGCGGCACCAGCGAGCGCAATTGGCGCAACCGCTCGGCGAAGTTGTCGTCCATCAGGAATTCGACATGGTGCGTGGCGCTGCCGGAGGAGCGCTTGACCACCTGTATGACCACGTGGCGCGACTTAGCCATGGCAGAGCCCCTTTGCAAGCGTTGAATTCCATGTCCCGCGAGGGGCGTCGACGGCGTGGCTGCAATTCATTGGAAATCGGCTACAAATTAGAACTTTTGAATTCATGCAATCACTTGCATCATTTGTTTCTAACTGTATAACGATTGGCGGCAATGGGGAAGGCCAATTCGTGACTTATGCACGCGGAAATGTCTCCAAAGTGCCTCCCTGATGTGCTAGCAGGGTGTCTCTAACGGACTCGGTCAATACCTACTCAAGGGATTCGTCGAGCGCCTTGCACGAAGGCGCGCAAACGGTCTGGGACTTGCCCAGCACCTGGCGGGTGCGCAACTGCGAGCGCACGCGGTGCTTGCCGCACATGAAGCACGACATGGTCGCGCCACTGAACGACGCCGACGCGCGGAACGGCGAACCGGGCGTCTTCGATTTGTAACGCAGGCCGTCCGCCACCACTGCCGTCTTCACTTCACCCTTCGCCATGCGTCTTGTCCTTGCTATTCGGTTCGGCACGGCGCATCGCGCGTGCAATGGCTTCCCGGGCACTGGTTTCAGCCGCCAGGGAAGCGTCCAACGCCGAGCGGCAAAGCCCGGCGTACTGGTAGTTGAGGTTCTCATACACCTCGGCCGCGGCCGGATAGGCATCGAGCAGGCGGCCGAGCTCGGCGCCCTGCTCGACATCCTCGAACTCATGCACGAGGTGTTCGACCACGGAACGGTACTGCTCTGCGCCGACGGGCACAGCGCTGTGTTCAAGCTTTTCCAGCAGTTGTGCCAACACGTGGGTCACTGCCAGATCGGTCTTGGGAGACGGATTATCGGTCGTGTTCATGGTTTGCATCTGGGGGCAGCATACGCCTATGCAAGTGGCTGCTCGCACGGGGAGGTCTCTGGCGCCCCGGTTTCCTGGGCCGCCTGCATCCGCTGGAGCAGGCTGTGCAGCATCTCGGTGGACAGCCCGTGGATCACCAGCCGATGCCCCGCTCGCAGTGTCGACAGGGGCACGAGCGGGTGCTTGTTGTTGACCAGAATGAGGTGTTCGGGCGCGGCCAGGATCGTGGCCGCGTAGATGCCGATGGTTTCGTCCAGCTGCAGGGAGTTGGCGGCACGCCAGAAATCGTTGTCCGTCAGCATCAGCTGGTAAAGCGGCGTAAAAAGCTCGATGGCGCTTTGCAGGTCGAGAAAATTGAGCTTTCCCTGGGGCATGTCTTCCAGCCGCGGGCCGGGCTCCCTGATCATCGAGAAATCGACCTGTTCCGCCTTGCACAGCGCCACGCCCTTGTCGCGCAGCGCCTTGTTCAGCCGGATCACGAAATTGAACAGGTTCAGGTCGTGCTTCAGGAACATCTCGTCCTTCAGCGCGTCGATGCCGGCCGGCTCCAGCGGGCTCGTCGCTACCGGGGCCGGCGAGTTTCGCCCGATGAAGGCCAGCACCTGCGAGCCCAGGTGAAAGTGCCGCAGGATCAGCCAATTGGCCTCCGGCGAAACAAAGCGCTTCAGCCCCCACGCGAGAAGTCGGTGCAGCAGCATCGAATGCGACCAGTTGCGCGGCACGAACACCTTCACGATCTGGATCAGGATGATCGTCAGCCGCGCGATCGGCCGCAGGAACGGCAGCAGGTACTGGCGCGACGCCGAACTCGAATCGGCCAGCCACGCGGCCTTGACGTCGTCGGGCAGCGGCGTGCTCTGGTCGAGGTAGAGCGCCAGCCAGGGGCTGGGGTCGCGCTCGTCGTGCGCCTGGGTCAGGAAATCAGGTGTTCGGTCCATGGGGCCTGCGTTCGGTGATGTGCTGGAACTGCATCAGGTACAGCGCGGCCGTATGGCGCGCGGTGTCGGCTATCTGTTGGGCGGCGCGCGCGTGCCCCTCTACGGCCATGACCATCTCGACCGCCGTGAGCCAGCGGCTCAGGTGATGCTCGTCGTTGTGACCGTGGTATTCGAGGAAGCGGAAGGCATCGGGTGGCAGCTTCAGGCCGGACTTGAGCAGCGGCAGCAGCGCCGGCACGATGCGCTGGCCCGTGCCCTCGATGATGTAGATCGCGCCCAGCAATCCGATCGGGTCGTGCGTGGCGGCCAGGCCATGCAGGTAGGCGTTGAGCGCCTCGCCGCCGGGGTTGCGGCGCAGGTCTTCGATGTTCTCGACCATGCCGCCGGCCTTGCGGTAGTCGCTGAAGAGGATGTTGAAGTCGTTCTGCTCCTCCCCCGCGTGCACGCCGATCAGCGAGGCCAGCATCTGGTACGGCTCGCTCAGCGAGGCGGCGCCTTCGCGCATCCACAGGCTGCCTTCGCGAACCTGGGGCACCCATTGCTCCATCCAGTTCAGGTAGTCGGGCACGGCAAAGCGGCGCTCGCGGATCTGGCGGACCAGCGGCGTGCGCCAGACCCGGGAGCGGTAGTCGTGCCAGATGGCGGCCAGTTCGGTCAACAAGGCACCGAGGCCCTCGGGCGCGGCGGCCGGGTCGTGCGGAGGCGCGATCACGAGGTCGTCGTCAGGCGCCGCTGCCGCCGCCGCGCGCGATGCGGCAACCACCGGCACGGCATCGACCGCCTCCACTTCGAGCAGCATGTACGCCGCCATGAATCGCCCCGACTCTGGCACGTAGCAGAAGATCTGCTCGCCGGGATTCAGCGCCCTGGTGTGCAGGAATTCGGCCAGCATCACGAGGATCGACGCGGCCCCGGTGTTGCCGCGCCAAGCCAGGTTGCTCCACCAGCGCTCGCGCGGGATCGACAGGTCGGCCTTGGCCATCAGGTCCTCGACCACCGGGATGAATTTTTCCGACGAGTAGTGGCAGAGAAAGTGATCGACCCGCTTCGGATCTACCCAGCCGTCGCGCACGAGACCCGCGTACTCGTGGATGCCGATGTCGAACAGGTGCGGCAGCAGACGGATGTCCTGGCGCAGCGACAGCGCGCCGGCAGCTTCGGCCTCGGCCCAGGAACCGAAATCGAGGTGGCCGCGTGCCCGGTCTTCGGTCAGCCCGAGCTGCATGCACACCGGGTAGTCGCCCGAGAAGGCGCGCTGGTGCACCCACTTCAGCTTCAGCCGCAACCCCGGTGCACCGGCCAGTGCGGGCGTACCGTCGGACAGCAGCAAGGCGCCCGCGCCATCGGACAGCATCCAGCGCAGGAAGTGAGAGTCGAAGTCTGTCTCGTAGCCGCGCGCCGCGAAGCGCGAGCGCTTGAAGAGGCGCGACGGCATCTCGCTGGCCACCGCCACCGCCGAGCGGTGCGCCCCCAGCTCGATGCCCTGCGCGGCCGTCTGGATCGCCGACACGCCCGCCGCGCAGATGCCGTGCACCGAATGCGTCTCCATCGGCTGCGCCGTCAGCTCGCCCTGGATCATGTTGGCAAAGCCTGGCATCAGCGTGTCGCCGCCCGACGAGCCGCTGGCCAGCAGCGACACGCGCGACAGCTCCGCGCCGCCCCGCCGCAGGCAGTCGCGGATCGCACCTGCCGCCAGTTGCGCATTGGTGTGGCGGGTCACGCCTTCCTCGTCGATGGCGTAGTGCCGCGTGAGGATGCCGTTCTCCGCCAGGATGCGCCGCTTGATGCGCTCCGACATGCGGTTGAGCGGCGCGATGTAGGCGTCCATGCGGTCGTTGGGAATGGGCTCGCCCGGCATGAAGTAGCCGGCGCTTTCGAGGTAGACGCGTTGAAATGAGACGGGCATGGTTCAGTTGATGGGTGAATCGGGAGGCATCAGCGGGCGGCTGCGAAAACGCGGCCACACGGCCCCCAGCAGGAACACCCGCACCATGTACGGCACCAGCCCGCCCTCGTTGAGCGCAGGGTCCACCTGCGCGCGGTAGCGCGTGCGATGCAGGCGGGTGAGCTCGGACCAATGGGCATGCGAGTTTTCGTGGTGTGCGGTGTGCAGGCCGATGTTGAACAGCAAGGGGTTCACCAGCCCCTCGAAATTGCGGGCGTAGTTCAGCCGGCTACCCGGGGTATCGCCCTGCGCCTCCTTGCGAGGCGCCTTCCGGCCGTCGGCGTGGGCATGCTGCAGGTAATTGGTCGCCAGCAGCCAGTGCAGGCCGTGCAGTTGCGGCACGATGACGAAGACCAGCGCCTTGCGCCAGTCGAGCCCCAGCAGCACCGCCCAGCTGGCCAGCCACAGCGCGTACTGCGCCATGCAGTAGCGCCACGCGCCTCGCCTATGCAGCCGCAGCCGAGCAAGCCAGGCGAAGAACACCGGCATCAACACCCACACCGCCTGGAACGGATGCAGCAGGTAACCCCGCAGATGGTTGGTGTCGCCGCCGAAGCGGTAGGTGCGCGCCACGTCCTTCGAGCCATGCCGGTGGCGATGGTGGTTGGCCACGTGCGCAGGCCAGAACACGAAGGTCGGGTGTCCCTGCAGCAACGTGATCCAGAAGTCCGTCAACCGGTTCATGCCCCGCCCGCGCCACATGCGCAGATGCACATGGTTGTGATGGATCACGCCGACGCCGAGCGTCAGGAACAGCGTCATCCCATATAGCAGGACATCGAAGCCATGGAACCACTGCCACGCAGCCAGCCCAGGCAACGCGACGAGATAGGCAAGGCTCTGCCAGTCGCGCCGGTGACGCAGCCGCGGCAGGTGGCGGCTCGCGTCAGGCCGTGGTCGCGCCATGCTTCTTGCGGAAGGCCTGGAGAACCGGCTCGGCTGCATCGGCCGCGACGCGCGTTCCGAACAGCCGGTCCATGAACGTGAATTGAAAACCGTAGTTGCCGTTGTGCACGGCATGGTGCAGATGGTGCCGGCGGCTCGCCGCGAACCAGTGGCTGTACGACACGCCCGTGAAGAAGTCGTAGTTCGAATGCCCGATGCAGTTGAAGAACAGGCTGAACACCGGCACCGCCGCGAGCGACCAGAAGCTGAAGTCGTGCACCACCATCGGCAGCAGGATCACGTTGCCGAGCATCAGCGCCTCGACGGGGTGAAAGCTGTAGGTGGCCCACGGGGTGGTCACGAACGAGCGGTGATGCGGCCCGTGAAAGCGCCGCAGCCAGCGCGCATGCAAAAGCCGGTGATTGATCCAGAAATGCACGTCGTTCCAAAAGGCGAGCGCGAGGATCTCGACCGCGACTTGCCGCCAACCCGCATCGCCGTCGAGCCGCGCCCAGCCCAGCTGCAGCAGCCCCCATGGAAACACCATGCCCAGCCCGAAGATCAGCACCGACACCCCCGACTGCCCCAGTTCGCGCCGCAGCTGCCCCGGCTGCAGCGGCCGCGGATCGAGTTCGCGCCCGATGCCCAGCGCCGGCAGCGCGCGCTTCGTCAGCAGCCACGTGAGGCCGCCAAAACAGAGATAGATGCCGCCGAAAAAAAGCACGCCCCACAGCATGACCTGCGGGGCGGACAACGAGGTGAAGGTCTGCGCCATCCCCCGAGGCTACAACAGCATCTCGGGAACGATCGGCGCGATGAGCATGTTGTAGAAGCGCTGGAAGAAGCCCGACTCCGGCTCCGAGGTCAGGATCATCTCTTTCTCGCCGTCGTTCGTCAGCCATTGCAGCGTGCCGGTGTCCTTGGCCAGCCGCAGCCGGTAGGAATTCTGCAGCTTGCTGATGTTGATGACGCGCAACATCTCGCGCGCCAGTTGCGGGCTGTCGACCACCACCCCCATCTCGGTGTTCTGGCTGGCCGAGCGCGGGTCGAGATTCATCGAGCCGATGAAGATGCGCGTCCTGTCGATCGCAGCGGTCTTGGAGTGCAGCCGCCCCAGCGACTTGCCGAACATGCCGAAGCGCTCGCCCGCGCTGGTACGCTGCGGGCTCAGTTCGTAGAGGTCGGCGCCGCTTTCGAGCAGCCGCTGGCGGTAGCGCGCATAGCCGGTGTGCACCAGCGGCTCGTCGTTGGCCGCCAAGGAATTGGTCAGCAGCGTGAGCTTGACCTTGCGCCTGGCCAGGTCCTCGAAAGCCTCCATGCCGCGCTCGCCCGGCACAAGGTACGGCGAGGTCAGGTCGACCTCGGTCTTGGCGTCGAGCAACAGCGCCCAGACCTTCATCGTCACGCTGGTGGCGATGGCCTCGTCGGCGGACATGGTCGCGGGCTTGGTGGGCGGGTCGGCGATGGCGCGGGCTTCGCCCCACAGCAGGCCCATGCGGCCGCCGTCGAGCTCCTCGGCAATGGGCCCGTAGCCGAGGATGTCGGACGGTGGCAGCACGATCTTCGGTGGTGGCGCGGCCATGCCCACCCAACTGTCGAAATCGGCGCCGTTCGGCCTGCGGCCGCCCTCGCCCGTCACGATGTCGGCAATCGGCCAGACCTGCACGCTGTTCCAGTAGGCGTCGAAGATCGATTCGAGCTGCGGCACCACCTTGCCGATCACCAGCGCATCCATGTCGATGAAGTTCTGCGCCTCGCTGAGCACGAAATACTCTTCGGCGATGTTGCGCCCGCCCACCACCGCCATCACGCCGTCGGCGATGAAGAGCTTGTTGTGCATGCGGTGGTTGAGCCGCGAAATCTCCCACGGCGACGCCGCGAAGCGCGACAGGAAGCCGTTGCGCCCGCAGCAGAACGGGTTGAACAGGCGCACGTCCACGTTGGGCGTCTCCGACAGCGCCAGCAGCAGCTGCTGGCTCTTGACGGTATACAGGTCGTCCACCAACACCCGCACCTTCACGCCGCGCATCGCCGCCTCGCGCAGCGTGCGCAGCAGCAGGCGGCCGACGGCGTCGTTCTCGAGCTGGTAATACTGCACCACCAGCGAGCGCTGGGCCCGCTGGGCGAGTTGGATGCGCGCGTCGAGCGAGTACACGCCCAGCGGCATCAGCCGGAAGCCCGAGTGCTCGCCGGGCGGCGTGGATGCGGCGGCAATCTTCGCGAGCGTGGTCGACGGGTCGGCGGAGGCGGCAAATTCGGGGGGCCGTTCCCGTGCCGGCGGCAGCGAACCGCAAGCGCCGAGTGCCGCGATCAGGGCGCCAGCGAGCGCGAGGCGCAGAAGCAAGAGGCAGGCGTTCATGATGGTGCTTCCATGGCGTGTTTCTTCCCCGTCGTTTCTTCAATTATTCTGCTCAATACGCGGGCCGGCCTGCACCGGTTTCAAGGGCCCCTTTTAGGGATGCCCGGCCTAGAATTCGGCCCACATCGCTGCGGAGTTACATCATGGCCCGTTCGCACCTCCATCGCATCGCCTGGATGACGGCTTTTTCAGCCCTGGCGCATCCCGCCTGGGCCGCGCTGGACATCGGCGACCCCGTCCCCAGGTTCACCGCCACCGCGGCCCTGGGCGGCAAGACCTTCCGCTACTCGCTGGCCGACGCTCTCGCGAAGGGGCCGGTGGTGCTGTACTTCTTTCCAGCGGCCGATTCCAACGACTGCTCGATCGAGGCCCACGCCTTCGCCGAGGCCGTGGACCAGTTCGCCGCACTGGGCGCCAGCGTGATCGGCGTTTCGGCGGACGACATCGGCACCTTGTCGAAGTTCTCGGTCAAGTCCTGCCAGAGCCGCTTTCCGGTGGCGTCGGACGAGGGCAAGACCGTGATCCAGGGTTTCGACGCGCTGATGCAGACGCGGCCCGACTTCGCCAACCGCCTGTCGTACGTGATCTCGCCGGACGGCAAGGTCGCCTACTACTACCAGAACCTGAATCCGGACAAGCATGTGGAGCGCACGCTGAATGCGGTGAAGGCGCTGCCAAAGGCCGGCGCGGCCAAGTAAGGATTGCGGGCCGCAGGGCCATGGGATTCGCGCGCTTCGCGCAAAATCCGCCCATGCAGCTCAACTACATCGCCAACGCGCACGTCCCGTCCTCCTCCGGCGGCACCCTGGCCGTCATCGACCCTTCCGACGGCCAGGTTTTCGACGAAATCCAGCGCAGCAACGCGGCCGATATCGACTCCGCCGTGCGCGCCGCGCGCGACTGCTTCGAGGGTGTCTGGCACAAGGTCAGCGCGGCCGACCGCAGCCGCCTGCTCTACAAGCTCTCGCAGAAGATCGCCGAGCACGTCGACGAGCTCGCGCTGATCGAGCAGCGCGACTGCGGCAAGCCGGTGAAGCAGGCGCGCGCCGACGCTGTGGCACTGGTTCGCTATTTCGAGTTCTATGCCGGCGCCTGCGACAAGCTGCACGGCGAGACCATCCCCTACCAGGACGGCTACAGCGTCTTCACCTGGCGCGAGCCGCACGGCGTCACCGGCCACATCATTCCGTGGAACTACCCGATGCAGATCTTCGGGCGCAGCGTGGGCGGCGCCCTGGCGGCTGGCAACGTGTGCGTGGTCAAGCCGGCGGAAGACGCCTGCCTCTCGCTGATCCGCGTGGCGCAGCTCGCGGCCGAGGTCGGGTTCCCGGCCGGCGCGCTGAACATCGTGACGGGCTACGGGCACGAGGTGGGGGACGCGCTCGCTCGGCACGAGGGCATCGACCACATCAGCTTCACCGGTAGCCCGAAGATCGGCACGCTGATCCAGCAGGTAGCGGCCGAGCGGCACTGCCCGGTCACGCTGGAGCTGGGCGGCAAGAGTCCGCAGATCATCTTCGCGGACGCTGACCTGGACGCGGCCATTCCCGTGGTCATCAATGCCATCGTGCAGAACGCCGGGCAGACCTGCTCGGCCGGCTCGCGGGTGCTGATCCAGCGCGACATCTACGAACCGCTGCTGGAGCGCCTGGGCCACGCCTTCGAGGCGCTGCGCGTCGGCCCCGCGGCCATGGATCTCGACGTGGGCCCGCTGATCCGCCAGACGCAGCAGCAGCGCGTGTGGGACTTCTTGAGCGATGCGCAACATGCCGGCATCCCGATGGTGGCGCAGGGCATCGTGGTCGACGAAGCGCCCGAGACCGGCTTCTACCAGGCGCCCACCCTGCTGCGCGACGTGCCGGTGAATCACCGGCTCGCACAGGAAGAGGTGTTCGGCCCGGTGCTGGCGGCCATGGTCTTCGCCGACGAAGACGAAGCCGTGGCGCTTGCCAACGCCACGCAGTTCGGCCTGGTCGCCGGCGTGTGGACCACCGACGGATCGCGCCAGTTCCGCATGGCCAGGCGCGTGAGGAGCGGCCAGGTGTTCATCAACAACTATGGCGCGGGCGGGGGCGTCGAGCTGCCGTTCGGCGGCGTGAAGTCCTCAGGCTACGGCCGCGAAAAGGGTTTCGAGGCCCTCTACGGCTTCACCACGCTCAAGACCGTCGCCGTCAAGCACGGCTGAGGCCAAGGGCCGGCCCGGCAGCCGCCCAAACAGAGCGCATTCCAGAACATTGACCTGGGACATGGTTTACGCAGCGGCGATCAAGTAGCCTGAGGTTCACAGGCCCTTGGGCCGTGGCGCAAAATCGGACCCGCTTCATGAAAAACAGCAGCAATACCGTCATTCCGATCTCCACGATCGGCCGCGCACGTCCCGCCGTGGCCGTGCCGGAGGTCGCCGTGCCCGCCACGGGGGTGCTGCTCGACCGCCTCGGCCGGCCCATGACCGACCTGCGCATCAGCGTGACCGACCGGTGCAACTTTCGCTGCAGCTACTGCATGCCGAAGGACGTGTTCGACAAGGACTACAAGTACCTGCCGCACAGCGCGCTGCTGAGTTTTGAAGAAATGACGCGGCTGGCCCGCCTGTTCGCTGCGCACGGCGTGCGCAAGATCCGCCTGACCGGCGGCGAGCCGCTGCTGCGCAAGAACATCGAAGGCCTCATCGAACAACTCGCCGGGATCCGCTCGCCCTCCGGCGAGCCGCTGGCGCTGACGCTCACCACCAACGGCTCGTTGCTCGCGCGCAAGGCCGCCGGGCTGCGGGCTGCAGGCCTGCAGCGCGTGACCGTGAGCCTCGACAGCCTCGACGACGCCGTGTTCCGCCACATGAACGACGTCGACTTTCCGGTGGCCGATGTGCTCGCCGGCATCGACGCGGCGCTGGCCGCCGGCCTCGGCCCCATCAAGGTCAACATGGTCGTCAAGCGCGGTACCAACGAGCAGGAAATACTGCCGATGGCCCGCTACTTCCGCACGCACCACGGCGGCAAGGTGGTGCTGCGCTTCATCGAATACATGGATGTGGGCGCCACCAACGGCTGGCGCATGGACGAGGTGCTGCCCTCGGCCGACGTCATCGCTCGCATCCATGCCGAATTTCCGCTGGTGCCGCTGGAAGCCGCCACGCCCGGCGAGACCGCCCAGCGCTGGGCCTATGCCGACGGCAGCGGCGAGATCGGCGTGATCAGCAGCGTCACGCAGGCCTTCTGCCACGACTGCAGCCGCGCGCGCCTGTCGACCGAAGGCAAGCTGTACCTCTGCCTCTTCGCCAGCGCCGGCCACGATCTGCGCCCGCTGCTGCGCGGCACCGCCAGCGACGACGACATCGCCTCGGCCATCGGCCACATTTGGCAGGGCCGTGCCGACCGCTACTCCGAGCTGCGCGCCCTGCGTGGGCCTGACAACGGCAGCGGCGATGCCGGCGGCAAGGCGCCGCGCCGCGTCGAGATGAGCTACATCGGCGGATGACGCAGGCGCCCGCCATGCCCGCGCACGCCTTCATCGCGGCCGCCGACATCACGGGGCTTCTGCTGGCCGGCGGACGCGGCTCTCGCATGGGCGGGGTCGACAAGGGACTGCAGCTTTTCAACGGCGAGCCGCTGGCTCTGCATGCGATCCGGCGGCTGGGGTCGCAGGTCGGCCAGCTCATCGTCAATGCCAACCGCAACCTCGCCGACTACGAAGCCTTCGGCGTGCCGGTGTGGCCCGACAGCCTCGCGGACTATCCGGGGCCGCTCGCGGGCTTTCTCACCGGGTTGGAGCACTGCACGACACCCTGGCTGTTGACCGTACCTTGCGACACACCGCTATTTCCGCCAGACCTCGCCGTCCGGCTCGCCGAAGCGGTGGCCGCCGAAAATGCAGAGATCGCGATGGTCAACGCACCCGAAATCTCCGAAGGCGAGGTGGTGCTGCGCCTCCAACCCGTCTTCTGCCTGCTGCGCGCCGACCTGCGCGAGAGCCTGCGGCGCTACACCGAAGCCGGCGGCCGCAAGGTCCACGCATGGACCGCACAGCACCGCACAGTGCACGTGCCCTTCAACCGCCCCGGCGACGCGCCCGACGCTTTCTTCAACGCCAACACCCTGGCCGAACTGCACGCCCTCGAAAACCGATGAGCCGCATCGCAGACATCGCCTCCGCCCTTTCGGGCTACGACGCTGCCATCGACCTGAGCGTCGAGGCCGTCCACGCTTTTCTCTCGCAACTCACGGCCTCGGCGGTCGTCACGCAACGGGAGACCGTCTCCCTGCTCGACGCGCTCGGCCGCGTGCTGGCCGAAGACATCGTCTCGCCCATCAGCGTGCCGCCGCACGACAACTCCGCCATGGACGGCTACGCCTTCGACGGCGCGGTGCTGCCGCGGGACGCACCCATCGACGTCTCGGTCACGCTGCGCGTGGCGGGAACGGCGCTGGCCGGTGCCGCCTGGCGTGGCACGCTGGGTTCAGGCGATGCGGTGCGCATCATGACCGGCGCCATGATGCCGGCGGGCCTCGACACCGTCGTGCCGCAGGAGTTCTGCAAGGTCGATGGCGACCGCGTGTGTTTCCCGGCCAGGGTGCTGCGCCGCGGCGACAACCGCCGCCTTGCGGGCGAAGACCTGATGCAGGGCCAGACCGCGCTGCGCAAGGGCGAACGCCTGTCGCCCGCCGCGCTCGGCATGGTCGCGAGCCTCGGCCTGCCGGACGTGCCAGCGCTGCGGCGGCTGCGGGTGGCCTACTTCTCGACCGGCGACGAGATCCTGAGCCTCGGCGACGCGCCGCGCGAAGGCGCCGTGTACGACAGCAATCGCTACACCGTGTTCGGCATGCTCGCACGGCTGGGCTGCGAGGTGATCGACCTCGGCCTCGTGCGCGACGATCCGGCCACGCTCGCCGCCGCATTGCGGCGCGCCGCGCGCGAGGCCGATGCCATCGTCACCAGCGGCGGTGTCAGCGCCGGTGCGGCCGACCACACGCGCGACGTGATGCAGCAACTGGGCGACATGGCGTTCTGGCGCGTGGCCATGCGCCCGGGCCGGCCGCTGGCGGTGGGGTTGATCCCGCGCAAGGCGTCGCCGCAGCCAGCGGTGCTGTTCGGACTGCCGGGCAATCCGGTGGCCGTGATGGTGACCTTCCTGGCCTTCGTGCGGCCGGCGCTGCTGCGCCTGATGGGCTGCCACGACGCGGCAGCCGCGCCACCGCCCTTGCTGCGTGCACGCTGCACGGGCCCGATCCGCAAGAAGCTGGGCCGCACCGAGTACCAGCGCGGCTTCGTGAAGACCATGCCGGACGCGTTGCCTGAGGTGTGCGTCGCGAGCCACCAGGGCTCAGGGGTGCTCAGCTCGATGGTCGAAGCCAACGGGCTCGTGGTGCTGCACCACGATCAGGGCAATGTCGCGGCGGGCGGCGAGGTCGACGTGATGATGTTCGACGGCAACATCTAGGCGCCCCGAACGGTCAGATCCGGCCCAAGGCCTTGTCCACGCCCTTGTTGGCCAGCATGTCGGCGCGCTCGTTGCCCGGGTCTCCCGAGTGGCCCTTGACCCAGCGCCACTCGATCTGGTGGCCGCCCTCGCTCACCAGCTTGTCGAGCCGCTGCCAGAGTTCGACGTTCTTCACGGGCTGCTTGCTGGCTGTCATCCAGCCCTTGGCCTTCCAGCCGCGGATCCACTCGGTGATGCCCTTGCGCACGTACTGGCTGTCCAGGTAAAGCAGCACCTTGCAGGGCCGCTTGAGCGCAGCCAGGCCTTCGATGACGGCAGTCAGCTCCATGCGGTTGTTGGTGGTGTCGAGTTCACCGCCGAACAGGTCTTTCTCGGTGGAGCCCGACTTGAGCCACGCGCCCCAGCCGCCAGGGCCGGGGTTTCCCTTGCACGCGCCATCGGTGTAGATCACGACTTCGTTCAAACCGGCTTTTCCTTCTTCATCATCATTCGTTCTCGTTCATTCTCAATTCTTGCCGACCTCGTTGCGGTGCACCTTGCCCGCGATGGGCACTGGCGCCGTGGCGCGGGCGCCCGAGCGGCGCCACTCGGCGCTCAGCAGGCGCATGCCGCGCACCCGCTTCACGGCGACCAGGAAGTAGGCTGCGCCAAAGATCGGCCACCAGCGCTCGCCGGCGGCATCCATCCAGCGCGAGCGCTCCAGCCAGGCTTCGCTGCGCACCGCAGGCCGGTAGACGCCGAAGCGGCCCGACTCCACCTCGAAGCTCAGGAGCCGCAGCCAGTCGCGCATGCGCCAGTAGCCGATGAACTCCCCGCCTTCGGGCAGGTACAGGTCGCCGATGCCGAGCCGGCGATAGAGGTGTGCGCGTCGCTGCCGCATGCCCCAGAGGCTGGCCGGGTTGAACCCGCAGATCACCACGCGGCCCTCGGGCACCAGCACCCGCTCCACCTCGCGCAGGGTGGCGTGCGGATCGGGGCTCAGTTCGAGCGCGTGCGGCATCACCACCAGGTCGAGGCTGTTGGCTGCAAACGGCAATGCCGCGAAGTCGGTCAGGAGCGTCGCCCTGCCGCCTCGGGCGGGGTCGTCCAGCGCCAGCCAGCGGTGCGGCATGCGGTTGGCGCGCAAGCCGTCGACCTCGGCCGCACCCAGCTGCAGCGCGTGATAGCCGAACACGTCGGCCACCGCCTGATCGAACTGGGCCTGCTCCCAAGCCAGAAGGTAGCGCCCCGGGGGGGTCGCGAACCAATCCTGCAAACCTATAATTTGACCGCTCATGACCCTTGTTCCGCTGCCCGCCTTCGCTGACAACTACATCTGGATGCTGCACGACGGGTCCCACGCCATCGTGGTGGATCCGGGCGACGCCCAACCGGTGTTCGACGCGCTGGCGCGCCACAAGCTGCAGCTGGCCGCGATTCTAGTCACGCACCACCATCCCGATCACACAGGGGGCGTGGCCGCGCTGCACGAGGCCACCGGCGCACCCGTGTGGGGGCCGGCGCGCGAGCGCATTCCCGAGCCGTTCACGCCGCTGGCGCAAGGCGACATTGCCGAGGTGCTCGGCCTGCGCTTCGAGGTCATCGACGTGCCGGGCCATACGGCCGGCCACATCGCGTACTTTCTGCCTGCGGCGCAAACGGCGGGTGGCGATGCGCCGCTGCTGTTCTGCGGCGACACGCTGTTCTCCGGCGGCTGCGGGCGCCTGTTCGAAGGCACCCCCGCGCAGATGCTGGCTTCGCTCGATGCGCTTGCCGCATTGCCGGGCGACACGCGTGTCTGCTGTGCGCACGAATACACACTTTCTAACCTGCGTTTTGCCCAGGCGGTGGAACCGGGCAACGCCGAACTGGATCACTACAACGCGCGCTGCGAAAGCCTGCGCGCGCAGGGGCAGCCCACGCTGCCGTCGCAACTGGCAATCGAACGCCAGGTCAACCCCTTTCTTCGCAGCCGCGAAGCCACTGTCCTTCGAGCGGTGCGTGCCCACGCCGAGCTGGCTGCCGATGCAGTCGAGGCCGACGTGTTCGCCGCACTGCGCCAATGGAAAAACGACTTCCGATGAAACTGATCGCTGCCACCTGCCTTGCAGGTTCACTGGTGCTCGCGGGCTGCGCGGGCACGAGCAACAACAACTCCTCCCCCTCTTCTTCGTCGGCCGGCGGCACCGGCGCCAAGGCCACGGGTAGTGCGGCCCCCATCTACCCACGCGACTCTCTCTCGCCCCTCGCCACCGGACAGGCCCAATCGCAGAGCGTGGTCACGCTCGCGCCGCCGGTCGACATGTGGGACCGCATCCGCCGCGGCTTCAAGATGCCCAACCTCGACAGCGACCTGGTGCGCGATCGCGAGCAGTGGTATTCCAGCCGGCCCGACTACATCCAGCGCATGACGGAGCGCTCGAACAAGTACATCTTCCACATCGTCGAGGAGCTCGAGCGGCGCAACATGCCGACCGAACTCGCACTGCTGCCCTACATCGAGAGCGCGTTCAATCCGCAGGCCATCTCCAGCGCGCGCGCCGCGGGCATGTGGCAGTTCATGCCGGCCACCGGCACCGACTTCGACCTGAAGCAGAACATCTTCCGCGACGACCGCCGCGACGTGGTGGCCTCCACCCGCGCCGCGCTCGACTACCTGCAGAAGCTCTATGGCATGTTCGGCGACTGGCAACTGGCCCTGGCCGCCTACAACTGGGGCGAAGGCAGCGTGAGCCGCGCCATCGCCAAGAACCAGCGCCTGGGCCTGCCCACCACCTACAGCGACCTCACGATGCCCGCCGAGACGCGGCTCTACGTGCCCAAGCTGCAGGCCGTGAAGAACATCGTGGCGAATCCGCAGGCCTTCAACACCGAGCTGCCGTTGATCGCCAACCACCCGTACTTCCAGACCGTCACGCTCACGCGTGACCTCGACGTGGAACTCGCGGCCAAGCTTGCCGACGTGCGGCTCGAAGACTTCCGCGCGCTCAACCCCGCTGCGCACAAACCGGTGCTGATCGCAGCCGGCACGCCGCAGATCCTGCTGCCGTGGGACAACGCGGCCGTGTTCCAGCGCAACTTCGATGCCTATTCGCAGGGTCAGTACGCCAGCTGGACCGCCTGGGTCGTGCCCAACACCATGACCGTTGCCGACGCGGCCCAGCGCTCCGGCATGAGCGAAAGCGACCTGCGCGCCATCAACAACGTGCCGCCTCGCATGCTCATCAAGGCCGGCTCGACGCTGATTGTGCCGCGCGGCGCCCGCGTGAAGGAAGACGTGGCGGCCGTGGTGGCCGACGGCGGCCACCTGAGTTTCCAGCCCGAAATCGTCACCCACCGCACGACGGTGAAGGCCGGCCGCGCGGACAGCGTCGCCAGCATTGCGCGCCGCTACAACCTCAAGCCCGCCAACGTGGCCGAGTGGAACGACGTGAAGCCCAATCACGCCTTCAAGCGCGGCTTCAGCGTGGTGGTGTACCTGCCGATCCGCGCCACAGTGGCGGCGCGCGCCGGCACCGGCGTGGCGGTCGCGCGCGGACACGCGGTGGCGGTATCTGCGAAGCGCGGCGCACCGGTGAAGGTTTCGGCGCCGCGGGGCACCAATGTTGTCAAGGTGCCTGCCAGCAGCAAGCAGCAGGTGGTGCGCGAGAAGCGCGGCGGCATGCCGGCCAAGAAAAAACGCTGAAACGGCGCTCTTCCTGCTTCGGCCTCTGGAGGTTCAGCGGGCCGCTGCCGCAGCCCATGCCCTGCGGCGCACCACGGCTTCGAGTGCGGCCACCGCGATCATGACAAGCGTCGTGAGCGTGCCCACCACCATCACCGAGAGGTGCGGAGCAAAGACTGCGAGCACGGCCAACAGGCCCAGGCCGTAAAGGTGCGACTGCGGCAGGAAACCGCGCACCACACGCTTGAACAGCGCATTGCCGAACAGGTACAGCGCCGGCCCACCGATGAGTGCGCCGAGATACTTGAGCTCGGCATGGTGCGAGCCCTCGTTGATCGTGAGCTCGTCCGCCACCGCGCACACGATGATGCCCGCCACCAGGATCACGTGCGTGTAGTGGAACTTGGCGCCGATGCCACCGGGGTCGGGCGAATGCTCGATGGCATGGGTCGCCTCCCTCGCGCTGGTGTCGAAGTACATCCACCACATCGCGAGGCTGCCCGAGAAACCCACGAGCAGCGCGAACAGGTCGATGCCGTGCCATTCAGTGTGCTGGCCGAAGGCGATGCCGGTGGCCAGCACCGACTCGCCCAGCGCGACGATCACGAACAACTGGCAGCGTTCGGCGAGGTGCCCGCCGTCAATGGTCCAGTCGGCGGTCGTGGAGCGGCCCAGTCCCGGAAAGCGCAGCCCGATCATCGGCGCGATGTATTCGCACAGCACGCCGACGAACCACAGCGCGAGGCGCGCCTGCCCTTCGGCCACGCCGCCCGCGATCCAGAACGCTCCGGCCAGGCAGTTCCATGCCAGCAGCCGGCGAAAATTGGGTGTGAGCGGATCGTTCGAGCCGATGGCGATCAGCATGCAGAACGTGCGCCCCGCCTGGATGCCCACGAAGCACAGCGCGAACACCAGCCCGCGCTCTGCGAAGGCGCCGGGCAGCGCCGAGGCCATCACCATGGCCAGCAGCATGATGGCGAACAGCACGCCTCGAATGCGTAGCGCGCCAGGGTTGAACCAGTTGGTGGTCCATGCCGTGTACTGCCAGCCCAGCCATACCGCGAACCACATCACCAGCGTCTGGAACGCGCCCGACAGCGTGAGGTGATCCAGCAGATAGTGGGAGAGTTGCGTGACCGAAAACGCATAGACCAGATCGAAGAACAGCTCTTCGTTCGAGACCCTGGCAGCCTCGTTGCGCGAGCGCAAGGTCGTGGCCCGCTTGTTGTCGTGGCTCATTGGCTTACTACCCCCGTGAATTCGTTGCCGCGCTCTCCGGAGCGTCGCGCAAGATCATCGCATGAGGGAGCTACAGCTTCTCGGTTTCGCCGGTCTTGGGCTGCCACTTCATGAGCCGCTTCTCGATCAGCCCCACGATGCCGTCGAGCACCAGCGCAAAAGCCGTGAGCACCACGATGCCGGCGAACACGGTGTTGACGTCGAAGGTGCCTTCGGCCTGCAGGATCAGGTAGCCCACGCCGCGCGCCGAGCCCAGGTATTCGCCCACCACCGCGCCCACGAAGGCCAGCCCGACCGAGGTGTGCAGGCTGGAGAACACCCAGCTCGTTGCGCTCGGCAGGTACACCGTGCGCAGCAGCTGCCGCTGGTTCGCGCCGAGCATCTTCGCGTTGGCCAGCACCACCGGGCTCACCTCGCGCACGCCCTGGTAGACGTTGAAGAACACGATGAAGAACACCAGCGTGACGGCCAACGCCACCTTGCTCCAGATGCCCAGGCCGAACCACAGCGCGAAGATGGGCGCGAGGATCACCCGCGGCATCGAGTTGGCGGCCTTGATGTAGGGGTCGAGGATCAGGCTCGCCGTGGGCGCGAGCGCCAGCCACAGCCCGCAACCCAGGCCGAGCACCGTGCCGATGCCGAAGGCCAGCACCGTCTCCAGCAGCGTGGTTCCCAGGTGCAGGTAGATGTCGGCGTTGCCCTTGAGCCCGTCAGGGAACAGCGCATTGGGCGGCACCTCGAACGGCAGGAACCAGCTCCAGATGCGGCCCGCCACCTGGATCGGCTCGCCGACGAAAAAGGCGAACTGCTGGTTGCGCGAGGCAATGTGCCACGCCACCAGGATCACTACCAGCAACGCCAGCTGCCAGAAGCGCGCGTTGCGCTCGTTGAGCCCGAGGCGGGGCATCACGCGGCCTTCCTCAGCTGCTGCGCGTAGCCCTTCAACACCTCGTCGCGCAGCACCTCCCAGATCTGGGTGTGCAGCTCCACGAAGCGCGGCTGCGTGCGCACCTCGGCAACGTCGCGCGGACGCGACAGGTCGATGGCGAACTCGCCGATGGGGTGCGTTGCCGGGCCGGCCGACAGCACCACCACGCGGTCGCTCATGGCAATGGCCTCGTCGAGATCGTGCGTGATGAAGAGCACAGCCTTCTTCCTTGCGCTCCAGAGGTCGAGCACTTCGTTCTCCATCAGTTGGCGCGTCTGGATGTCGAGCGCGCTGAAGGGTTCGTCCATGAGGATGATGTCGGGGTCGAGCACCAGCGTCTGTGCCAGCGCCACGCGCTTGCGCATGCCGCCGGAGAGCTGGTGCGGGTAGCGGTCGCCGAAGCCTGATAGGCCCACGCGCGAGAGCCATGCCTCGGCCTGCTGGCGCGCTTCGGCATCGGACACACCGCGGTACTGCAGGCCCACCATGACGTTGTCGATGGCGCTGCGCCAGGGCATCAGCGCCTCGGTCTGGAACATGTAGCCGGCGCGCGTGTTGATGCCCGCGAGCGTCTGGCCGAAGACCTTCACGGTGCCCGAAGAAGGTTCGAGCAAACCCGCACCAACGTTCAGCAGCGTCGATTTGCCGCAGCCCGTGGGACCGACCACCGAGACGAACTCCCCCGCCTTGATGCGCAGCGTGGTGTCGGCCACCGCGGTGTAGCGCTGGCCTGGATCGTCCTTCGAATGGAAGGTGCAACTGATGGAGAGAAGTTCGAGTGCGTGGTCGGACATGGCGTAAAAAACCCGGCCTGAGCCGGGTCGCGGGGACGTTCGAAATCAGGCTTTGAACCGGTCTTTCGCGCGCCGAGCAAAATCGTTGGTGTAGGTCTTTGCGAGGTCGATCCTGTCGGCCTTCACGGTGGTGTCGAAGCTGGCGATCGCGGTCAGCGCGGTCTTGGGACCGTCGACCGGCACGAGGCCGTCGGTGGCGATCGACTCGCGCACCTTGTCGAAGGACGCGAGGTATAGCGCCCGGTCGCCGAGCAGATAGGTCTCGGGCACCGTCTTGATGATGTCGCCGGGCCCCGCCGTCTGCAGCCACTTGAGCCCGTGCACGATGGCATTCGCCAGCGCCTGGCAGGTGTTGGGATTCTTCTGGATGAACTCGCTCGACGCATACAGGCAGGCTGCCGGCATCGGGCCGCCGAACACCTGCTGCGTGCCCTGGAGCGTGCGCGTGTCGCTGATGATCTTCACGTCGCCCTTCTGTTCGAGCATCGTCATCACCGGGTCGGTGTTGCTGATCGCGTCGATCTGGCCCGAGCGCAGCGCGGTGAGCGCGCCGGCCGCCACGCCGACGCCGATGTAGCTCACGTCGCTGGCCTTGAGGCCGCCGCGCGACAGCACGAGGTTGGCGACCATGTTGGTCGACGAGCCTGGCGCCGAGACGCCGATCTTCTTGCCCTTGAGGTCGGGAATGCCGGTGTAGCCCGCCATGTTCTTCGTCGACACGCCCACGGCGATCTGCGGTGCGCGGCCCTGCAGCACGAAGGCCTGGAAGAACTGGTTCTTGGCTTGCAGGTTGATGGTGTGTTCGTAGGCGCCCGAGCAGACATCGGCCGAACCGCCGACCACCGCCTGCAGTGCGCGCGCGCCGCCCGCGAAATCGGAAATCTCCACATCGAGCCCCTCGGCCTTGAAGTAGCCGAGCTGTTCGGAAATGGTGAGCGGCAGGTAGTAGAACGCCGCCTTGCCACCCACCGCGATGGAGATCCTGGTCTTTTCCAGCTTCGCCTGCTGCGCAAAGACGCGCGGCAACGCGATGGCTGCGGCGGCGATGGCGGAAGCTGAAATGAGGGTTCGGCGATGGAGCATGAAACGGTGCCTGCGGGCTCGGTGATTCCTGGGACTGAATCGAGCTTAGGGGCCGCATCAGGCGACGGCATCGGGGTGATCCCGTGCGGGTTTTCACGTAATCATGAAGGCCTCGCCGCGAAGCCCGCGCCGAAGCGTCAGCGCGCCAGGAAAAGTATCGCGACGTTGACCATGAACCCGAGCGCCCAGACAGCACTGCGCGCGCTGCCCAGACCCTTGATGTAGAGCACGATGTAGATCGCGCGCAGCACCACGTAGGCCGCGGCGAGCATGTCCAGGCGCGCCTGTGCCGCGCCGAGCTGGTGCGCGATGATCACCGCGCCGATGAAGAACGGCAGGCCTTCGAAGCTGTTCACCTGCGCGCTGTTGGCGCGCGCGCGCCATCCGCCCTGCTTCGCGGCCCAGTCGCGCGGATGCTGGTTGTCGCGCGGGCCGAAGCTTCCAGCCTTGGCGATCCACGCCGCGAAATACGGCAAGCCGCAGGCGATGAAAACGCACCAGTAGGCGATGGTGAGCAAGGAAAAAGTCATGCTCGCATGCGCGTGCTACCTGCGATCCACCAGGGCATGCGCGATGGTGCCGAGATCGACGTATTCGAGTTCGCTGCCGGCCGGCACGCCGCGCGCAAGGCGCGTCACCGTGAGACCATGCTGCTTCAGCGCCTCGCCGATCACGTGCGCGGTGGCTTCGCCCTCGGCGGTGAAGTTCGTGGCCAGGATGACCTCGCTCACCGTGCCGTCGCGCGCGCGGTCGAAGAGCTTCTGCAGTCCGATGTCCTTCGGCCCGATGCCGTCGAGCGGACTGAGCTTGCCCATCAGCACGAAGTAATAGCCGCGGAACGCGCCGGTGCGCTCGAGTGCGGCCTGGTCGGCCGGCGTCTCGACCACGCAAAGCTTGGTTCCGTCGCGCCGCGAGTCCATGCAGACGCTGCAGATCGGCGCCTCGGTGAAGGTGTTGCAAAGCTCGCAATGCCGAACGTGACCCGCGGCCTGCTGCAGCGCGCGCGCGAGCAGCTGCGCACCCTCGCGGTCGTGCTGCAGCAGATGGAACGCCATGCGCGAGGCCGACTTGACGCCGACACCGGGCAGGCGGCGCAGCGCATCGATCAATGCGTCGAGCGAACCGGCGTCTGCCATCTCGGCCGCTTAGAACGGCAGTTTCATGCCGGGCGGGAGACCAGGCATGCCGGCCGTGAGCTTGCCCATCTTCTGCTCGCTGGTTTCCTCGGCCTTGCGCACGGCGGCGTTGAAGGCGGCCGCCACGAGGTCTTCGAGCATGTCCTTGTCGTCCGCCAGCAGGCTGGGGTCGATGGTGATGCGCTTGACGTCGTGCTTGCAGGTCATGACGACCTTGACGAGGCCGGCGCCGGATTCGCCTTCGACCTCGATGTGGGCGAGTTCTTCCTGGGCCTTCTTGAGGTTGTCCTGCATTGCCTGCGCCTGCTTCATGAGGCCGGCCAGTTGTCCTTTGTTGAACATCGTTGGTCCTGATTGTTGGGTTGAAAAGTGGGTGAAGGATAAGAGAGATGGGAGCTCAGGCCGGTTTCAGGGTTCCGGGAACGATCTTCGCGTCGAAGTCGCGCATCAGCGCCTGCACTTCAGGGTCGCTCATGATGGCCTCTTCGGCCACGCGCTGGCGCTCGTCGGCGGCCTGCTTGTTGCGGCGCGCGGGGCTGTCGACCACGCCGCCGATCTCGATGGCGAGCTTGATGTTGTGGCCGAGGTTGTTCAGCGCAGCTGTCAGCTTTTCGCGGCTCGACGGCTGGTTGAGCGTCTCGCGCTCGATGCGCAGCAGCCACTGGTCCGTGTCGCGGCCCACCAGCTGCGACTGCAGCGCCAGTTCGCGTGCAAGGGCCGTGATGGCCTCGGCCGCGACCAGTTCGGAGACCGTGGCGTACCAGAAATCGCCGTCTTCGCTGGTCGGAATGGGGGTGAATGTGCTGCGCGGCTCATCGGGGCGCGGCGTGTCCCGGACACTCGGTGGAGGCTGCACGCGAATGGGCACGCCGACAACCCTGGCGGTCGTATCGCTGGCCTCGGGGCGGGATTCGGCCTGTCGGGGTTCATCGACCACCGCGAGGCGATGGCCCGCCGGGACCGGGGCGGCATGGGCGGGCGCCGCAGCAGGCGCTTCAGCTTCAATCGGAGCGCGAACGACCGGCATAGGCGCCGGAGCGGGGGCTGCGGCACGCACCGGAACCTGCGGCGCCGCGGCCGCAGCTTCATTCAGAGTTTTTTTTTCCGTGGAGGCCGTCGAAGCAGCCGCGTTGGAGGGTTTGAAGGCCAGTAGCCGCAACAGCACCATGGTCAGCGCGGCGTACTCGTCAGGGGCCAGGCCCAGCTCGCCGCGGCCGTGCAGGCACAGGCTGTAGAGCAGTTGCGTCTCGTCGGCCGGCATCAGCGCGGCGAGGCGCGCGGTGTCGGCCGCGTCGGGATCGGTGGCGGCATCGGCCGACTCCGCCCGCGAGGGCACGGCCTGCAGCACGGCCATGGCCTGCAGCACAGCCGTCATTTCTTCCAGCGTGGAGGCGGCGGACATGCCGTCGACGCGCAGCGCCTCGGAGATTTCGACCACCGTCTTGCCGTCGCCCTGCGCGAGCGCCTCGATCAGGCGGAACACATGCCCTCGATCGACGCTGCCGAGCATCTGGCGCACGCCCGCTTCCACGAGTTCGCCGTTGCCGAAGGCGATGGCCTGGTCGGTGAGCGACAGCGCGTCGCGCATCGAGCCGCGCGCCGCGCGCGCCAGGAGGCGAAGCGCCTGCGGCTCGGCCGGAACATTCTCGGTGTGCAGCACGCCGGTGAGGTGTTCGAGCACCGTCTCGGGCGCCATCGGCCGCAGGTTGAACTGCAGGCAGCGCGACAGCACCGTGACCGGCACCTTCTGCGGATCGGTCGTGGCCAGCACGAACTTGAGGTACTCGGGCGGCTCCTCGAGCGTCTTCAGCATCGCGTTGAACGCGGTGTTCGTGAGCATGTGCACTTCGTCGATCATGAAGACCTTGAAGCGCCCCTGCACCGGCTTGTAGACGGCTTGCTCGAGCAGCGACTGCACCTCGTCCACGCCGCGGTTCGAGGCCGCGTCGAGCTCGGTGTAATCCACGAAGCGGCCCGAATCGATGTCGCGGCAGGCCTGGCACACACCGCACGGCGTGGCCGTGATGCCGCCCTGGCCATCCGGGCCCTGGCAGTTGAGCGACTTCGCCAGAATCCGCGAAACAGTGGTCTTGCCGACACCGCGGGTGCCGGTGAAAAGATAGGCGTGATGCAGGCGCTGCGTGGTCAACGCGTTCTCGAGCGCCTGCACCACGTGCCCCTGGCCGACCATCTCACCGAAGGTTTTCGGACGGAACTTGCGAGCGAGCACGAGATAAGACATTGGGGGCATTCTAAAAGGCGTGAGGCGCCGATCCGGCCCCGGTCACAAGAAACGAGAGGCTTCTCTGCCCCGCTCCGGAGGAGCGCCGCGCACGGCCGCCCGAAGCGGTCGCCCCGCCTCCTGGAAGGGGGTTGGCGAAGCGACACGAAGTGCGCGAAGACTGGGGGTTAGAATCCAGGCTGACGGGCCTCCCTGCATGGTGAAGTGGCCAACCGGGTCAGGTGGGGAACCAAGCAGCCCTAACTGCGTAGTCAGTGCCAGGGGTAAGGCTCGTCAACCTCTTCAGCAGCTTCGTTTCATTCCGTGCGAAATGAAACGAGGCTTGCAACAATCACTCTCAGCCCAGACCCAGACGACGAATCGCGCCGCGCGCCGCGGCCGCGCCGCTGGCCATCGACGCTGTCAGCAGGTAGCCGCCGGTCGGCGCCTCCCAGTCGAGCATCTCTCCTGCCGCAAACACGCCGGGCAGCGCGTTCGACATCAGCTGCGCATCCAGCGCGTCGAAGCGCACGCCGCCTGCCGTGCTGATCGCCTCGTCGACCGGCCGCGTCGCGATGAGCTTCAAGGGCACCGCCTTGATCGTCGCGGCCAGTTGCGCGGCGTCTTGCATCGCTTCGCGGCTCAAGGCCTCGTGCAGCACCCCCGCCTTGATGCCCTCGAGCCCCAGCCGGCTCTTGAGATGGCTGCTGAGCGAACGCGCGCCGCGAGGGTGCGTCACTGCGGCCAATACCTGTTCGGCACTGCGGTCGGGCAGCAGATCCAACAACAGCGTCGCGCTGCCCTTCGCGGCAATCTCGTCGCGCAGCAGCGCCGACGCCGCATAGATCAGGCTGCCTTCGATCCCCTTGGCTGTCGCGACGAACTCGCCCTTGCGCGCAAAGTGCCTCCCGTGGCTGTCGGTGAACGAGAGCGCGACCGACTTGAACGGCTGCCCGGCAAAGCGGCTGGAGAAATGCTCGCTCCAGCCGGTGCCGTCGAAGCCTGAATTGGCCGCCAGCAGCGGCGCCACTTCCACACCCTGCGCTTGAAGCCACGGCACCCACGCGCCATCGGAGCCGAGGCGAGCCCAGCTCGCGCCGCCAAGCGCCAGCACTACCGCATCGGCCTTTGCCGCAATGCCGCCGGCAGGCGTCGCGAACCGCAGCGACGCCGTGTCGAAAACCCCATCGCCCATCCAACGATGCCGCATATGAAACTGCACACCCGCCGCGCGCAAACGATGCAACCACGCGCGCAGCAGCGGCGCGGCCTTCATGTCGGTCGGAAACACGCGCCCCGACGTACCGACGAAGGTCTCGATGCCCAGGCCGCTCGCCCATTCGCGCATCTGCTGCGGTCCGAACAGCGCCAGCATCGGTTCGAGCTGCGCGCGGCGCTCGCCGAAGCGGGTCATGAACACATCGAAGGGCTCCGAGTGCGTGAGGTTCAGCCCGCCACGGCCGGCCAGCAGGAACTTGCGGCCGACCGAAGGCATCGCGTCATACACATGCACCTGTGCGCCGGAAGCGCTCAGGACTTCAGCCGCCATCAGGCCGGCAGGTCCGCCGCCGATGACGGCGACGGTAGGGGAAACAGTCATTCGAGATTTACCAGTTCGCCCTGCCCGGTGAGGAACGCGACGCGCACCGTGGCACCGGGATAGGCATGTTGCACCGCTGCGCGATAGCGCTGCATCTGTGCGATCAGCGCAGCGTCCCGTTCGGGGCGCGCCGCAGATTTGTAGTCGAGGATCCACCAGGCGCCGCTGTCGCGCTCGCGCACCAGACGGTCGATGCGCAAGGTCTCGCCTTCATGCACCAGCGTGACTTCGTTGCCATGCCAGTCGACCCTGCGATCGTCCCACACCCAGGCGCCCTCGCCCGCGCGGATGCGCTGCGCCAGCGCGGCGGCACCGCGCGCCTGCTGCGCATCGAGCATGAATTCGCGTGCTGCAGCGCGCACGTGGGCCGCAGGCAGCGGCTCGCCAGGGACAGCCCATTCGAGCAGGCGGTGCATGGCCTGGCCGAAGGCGGCGGCGCGCGCGTCAACGGTGGTGTCTGGCGCTTTCTTGGTGGCAGGTTGTTCGACCAACACGGGCGCCGCAGGCATGCGCTTCATCGAGAAGCTGCCCGCGCCGGAGTCGGTCGGCAAGGCGACCAGTGGCTCGTCGGCCTCGGTAGGCTCGCACAGCGGCTCCAATCGCGCCCACCAGCTGCCTTCGTTGGCGCGCGCCGGGCGCACCGACGACAACACCAGCCGCTCGCGTGCCCGCGTGGTCGCGACGTAAAGGCCGTTGAGCTCTTCACGATGGCGCGCGCGCTGCTCCTCTTCGAGCAATGCCGCCGCGCAGGCCGGCGGCGTCTTCTCGCTCGCAAGGAACACGAAGCGCGTCGGCGCGCTGTCGCTGCCCTTCCATTCGACCAACACGCCCATGGTCTGGGCACGCGGTGGTGCCGCGTCGCAGTCGAGCATGAGAACGGTATCGGCCTCCAGTCCCTTCGCGCCATGCACGGTCAGCAGTTGCACCGCATCGGGCGCGGCAACGGCCGGGGCGCGCACGCCGCCAGCGCGCAACGCACGCACCAGTGCATACGGTGTCGCGAAACGTGCGCCGTCAATCTCGAGCGATGCGGACAGCAGGCCGCGCAGATTGGCCAGCGCGCTCTGGCGCATCGCGGCGGGAACTGCGGCGCCGAATTTCGCGAGCAGATCGCCATCGTGAAAGATCGCGTCTAGCGCGTCGTGGGGCGGCAGTGTCATCAGCCAGCGCTGCCACTTCCTGAGCTTTGTGCCCGCCTCGATCAACGCCGGCGGCAGGCTTTCGTCCTTCAGGATCAGTGCGAACCAGCTCACCGGGCCGCGCTCGCGCTGGCGCAGTGCGAGCTGCACCAGCGCCTCGTCACCGATGCCGAACACCGGCGACTTCAGCGCCCGCGCCAGCGAAAGATCGTGCGCGGGCGACACCAGCACATCGATCAGCGCGACCACGTCCTGCACTTCGGGTGCGTCGTGCAGATCGTTCTTCTCTGGCTGCTGCACGGGAATGTGGCGCTGGCGCAATGCGTCCTGCATGGCCGAGAGCCGGCTGCGGCGGCGCGCCAGCACCATGATCTGGCGCGGCGGCGTGCCGTCGGCGATGCGCTGCGCCACCCATTGCGCGGCCTGTTCGCATTCCTTCTGCAGCAGCTGTTCTTCGGGCAGCACGCGCGGTGTGACGAGGCTGTCGCGCCAGTGCAGCATGCCGTCGTCGGCCGGTGCCGCGTCGGACGCATCGCCGAGTGCGTCGCGGTCGATGGCCGGCAGCTTGAGCAGTTCGCCTTCGTCGCCGCGCTCGGTGGTGTGGGCGCGGTAGCCATCGAACTCGCCGGCCTCTTGCGCCGCCAGCATCGCCGTGTTGACCAGCCCGACCACAGCCCGCGCATTGCGGTGGGTGTGGTCGCAGTTAAGCAACTCGCCGTCGAGCCCTTCGCGCACGAACTTCTTCGCGGCGATGAACACCTGCGGCTCGGCGCGGCGGAAGCGGTAGATGCTCTGCTTCGGGTCGCCCACGATGAACACGCGCGGCGCGCGGCCCTGCGCTCCGGTGTACGCGCTGAGCCAGCCGTACAGCGCCTGCCACTGCAGCGGGTTGGTGTCCTGGAATTCGTCGATCAGCAGGTGCGCAATGCGCGCGTCGAGCCGCTCCTGCACCCAGCCCGACAGCGCCGACTGGCCGAGCAGCAGTTGCGCGGCCTGCTCGACGTCGTTCATGTCGACCCAGCCGTGGGCACGCTTCACATCGGCAAAGGCCGCGATCAGCAGGCGTGTGAGGCGCGTCATGCGCTGCTGGTAGAGCCATGCGGCGTGCTGGGCCTGTGCGCCGCACAGCACCTGCAGCTCGGCCTCGGCTTCCTGCGCGGCGGGGAACTTCTGCAGGTTCTTGTTGAGGCGATCTTCGGTGGCGACGAAGAAGTTCTTGCGCAGGTGCGCGAGCGCGGCCGCCAGCGAATCGGCTGGAGGCTCGCCCATGCCGAACACGTCGATGATGGCCTCGGCCGCCTTCTGCGGCGTCTTGTTGCTCTCGCGGCCGAGCGCGGCGGCGCGGTCAAGCCAACGGCGGCGCACCGGCTCGCCGAGCAAGGCCTCGGTCGGTTCGTCAAGGCCTTCGAGCGACGGAAAGAACACGCTGAAATGCTGGACGGCATTCTCCGCATCGGCCAGTGAGAACTCGACGCGCTTCGAGAGCGCCTCGCTCAGAGCCTTGGCCGTCTGCGAGCGGCCGTGCGTCGCGACGACGGCGTAGTAATCGGCCAGCGCATTCTTGTCGGCGGTGACGGCCTCGAAGAAGGGCCGCCACGTGTGGCCGCGCGCCTCGGCGTCGTCTTCGAGCAGTTCGTAGTTCGACGGCAGGCCCAGCTCGCGCAGCACCGCGAGCGGCGCATTGCGCAGCAGGCCCGCGAACCAGGCGTGGAAGGTGCGGAACTGCACCGGCCTGCCGCCTTCGAGCAGGCGCCTGTAGAGGCCCTTCAGGCGCGGCACGGCGGCCAATGCGGCCGCCGGCTCGACGCCGCGCATCACGAGCTGGCCGACCAGTTCTTCCGGCGTCCGTTCGGCAAAATCCTCGAGCCACTGGTCGAGCCGCTCGCGCATCTCGCCGGCCGCCTTCTTCGTGAAGGTGATGGCCAGGATCTCATGCGGCTCGCAGGCAGACTCGCCTTCTTCGAGCAGCGCGCGCAAGATGCGCGACACCAGCATCCAGGTCTTGCCCGCGCCCGCACAGGCTTCGACGGCGACCGAGCGGCGCGGGTCACAGGCGACGGTATAGAAGGCCTCGCGCGTGACGTGCCGGCCGTTGTGTTCGTAGGCAGCGCCGTTCATTTCGCAATGCCCCCGGGCCGGGGGACCTCGTTGCCCCAGAAGTCCTTGCGGCAAAGGCCGCGTGCGGCGCAGTAGTCGCAGACGGCGCCCTCCCCTAATGGCGGCAGTGCTGCCCCCTGCGCAATGCGCGTGAAGTCGTCGATGATGCCGGCCACCAGCGCATCCCGCGCCTCGACCACGGCGGGCTGCTCGACGGTCTGCGTGCCGGAGGACTTTTCACCGACGTTCACATAGGCCGCACGCAAGGTGTCGTCGGCCACCAGCGCGGCATAGAAGGCCAGTTGCGTGTCTTCGGTCGGGTCTTTCACGCGCTCCTTGCTGACGGCGACGGACTCGGTCTTGTAGTCGATCACGAAAGCCTGGCCGTCTGGCATGCGGTCGATGCGATCGAGCCGGCCGATCAGCCGCAGCGTGCCCAGGGACTGTTCCTTCCAGGGCTCGGCTTCGACGAAGATCGCGCCGCCCGCCTCGTGCCCCGTCAACCAGTTGAGGTAGCCGTCGCGCACCGCGGGCCAGGCCGCGGCGAAAGGCAGGAACTCGGCTGCGGACAGGCTGAGCTCCTGCGTCGCGCGCCGGGCGGCCTCTTCGATGAGCGCAGTGCGTTCCTGCGCGTCCTGCGTCGCAGCCCCTGCCAGCGTCTCGTGGAAGTGACCAAGCACGGCATGCAGCCAGTTGCCGAAGTCGCGCTTGTCGACCTCGGCATCGAGCTCGTCGGCGCTGCGCAGGCCCAACTGCCGCAACGCGAAGAAGCGGTAGGGGCAGCGGCGCAGGTCTTCGTACACGCTGGTCGAGATGTTCTCCAGTGGCAGGAGCGCGCCGGAAGGGATCGGATATTCGGTTGGCTGCACGGTCACGTCGCGCGGCGTGCGCGGATCGGCCGAGGGCTGCAGCGCGTGATCGAGCTGCAGCGCCTGCACCAGCGGACTGGGCCGTACCGGCTCGCCGCTGGCGTCGGACTGGCGCCAGATCAACTCGCACGACGAGTTGTGCAGGGCCGCGGCCCAGGCCGCGCGTTGCGCAGCTTCGAGCGTTTCACGCGACGCCAAGCCCAGTTCGAGTCGCTGGGCGGCGCTCCAGTTGCCGAGCGGCTCGGGCGACGCAGGCAGGCGCCGGTCGTCGCAGCCGGGGATGACCACGGCGCCGAACGCACGGCCCAGCAATTGGTACAGCGGCAGCACGACGACCTTAGGTGCCTGGTCGCCCGCGGGGGGCACGAAGCTCGCGTCTTCCAGCACGTCGCGGACCCAGGCGGTGAATTCGGCCAGCGTGTGGCGCCCGCCGGGGAAATCGTCGTCGTCGCCATGCGCGCCGGCATCGAGCCACAGGGCGCCGATCACTTTGCCGCCCGCGAGGTCTTCGTCGAGCAGCGCCCATTGGCCGCTGGCTTCCAGCAGCTCGCGCAACGCGCGCAGCCAGTCGGCCAGGGGGCGGGACCGGGCCATGGGCGCGCGTCGCGCCTCGATGGCCTCGGTGAAGGACAGCAACGTGGCGTCCTGCGCTTTCTCGCTGCGCGCCACCAAGGCACACCAGGCCAACCAGTCGCGCAGGCCCTCGCGGCGCAAGCGGGCTTCGAGCAGTTGCACAGCCGGTGCATCGCCATCGGCGCCGCTCTTGAGCCATTCGAGCACCTGGTCGCTGGCGGCGTCGTGGGCGCAGGCGCGCAGCGCGCTCATCAGCGTGGCGGCAGCGCGCGTGGTCGACAGCTTCCAGCCCGTTTCGTCGTGCGTGACGATACCTTGCGCACTCAGCTGGGCGCTGATGCGGCGCGTGAGGGCGCGGTCGGTTGCGATCAAGGCGACCGGTGCGCGGTCTTCGGCGAGGTGGCGCAGCACGCAGGCGGCGGCGAGTTCGGCTTCGTCTTCGGGGTCGAGGGCGACGTGCGAAACCGCAGCCTGCGTGGGCGCGCCCGAAGGCACGAGCGAGAGATGAAGAGCGCGGTCGCCCCACAGCTTGCAGAGCGACTGCGTGAGCGGATCGGCCAGGAAGCCCTCGAGCACGATCAGCGCGTCGACCTGCGCGCGCGTGCTGTCGCGCAGGAGCACGTCGGTGGCATAGCCCGAGGTCGAGGCCCACGCGACGGCGATGCGGATCAGCGCGCTCTCGATGCGAAACCATTCCGACTCGCTGCCCGCCTCGGCCACGCCCGCCGCGCGTTGCGCCCATTCGCCGCCCCGCTCTTCGGGACTCACGGCAGCTGCAAGAGGGGCCAGTTGATACGCCAGTTCGACGACGCGGCCGGCAAGGGCGAAGCGCTCGGCGCTGAAACCGGCTTGCGACAGCAGCGCCTGCGCCGTGACCAGGTCGCGCGCCATGTCGTGCGCGATGTCGTAGCCGGCCGGCACGAAGCCGCCCGCGCTGCGGGCCCAGTTATGGGTGGTCTCGAAGCGCGGCACGAAGCCTGGGCTGCCGCTGCGGGCCCACATGGCGCGCGCCACGCCCATCAACTGCGCGTAGGGCACCAGCACCACGGTGCGGGCGGCATGCAGCTGGCGATCGGCCAGCGCGCGGACGATCCGCGCAACGACGCCATCGGCGGGATCGCACCACAGGGCCTGGACTGGGAGGCCTTCGTTCATGTTCTATCGAGGGGTTGGAGAGCGCGTGGACGTGACGCACAAGGGCTTTTGGCTATCGCCGCCATAGCGTCCCCGCACGGCACGCCACCCCTTGGTTTCTGTCACAATGACCAGCACTTTAGCTGCACCGAAACTCTCTGCGCACAAGGACCCACACATGGCCAGCGAACTCATCAAACACATCTCCGATTCCTCCTTCGAGGCCGACGTGCTCAAGTCCAGCCAGCCCGTGCTGGTCGATTACTGGGCCGAATGGTGCGGTCCCTGCAAGATGATCGCCCCGATCCTCGACGAAGTGTCGGCCGCCTACGAAGGCAAGCTGAAGATCGCCAAGCTGAACGTGGACGAGAACCGCGACATTCCCGCCAAGTTCGGCATTCGCGGCATCCCCACGCTGATGCTGTTCAAGGACGGCCAGTTGGCCGCCACCAAGGTCGGCGCCATGAGCAAGGCGCAACTCACGGCCTTCATCGACCAGCAGCTCGCCTGAGCGATTTCCACCGGCCAGCGCGCAATGCGTTGGCCGGCGCGTTTTTCCTGTCATAATCTCCCACAGATCACCGGCCCTTTATCCAGGCAACCGGTTCGAGTTCCCCGGTTGGTGAGGCACCTCTCGCTTCACACCCAACCTCCCCCCGTTTTCCGTTCGATTACCCCGCGAGGGGTCATTCCATGCACTTAAACGAACTCAAGGCACTCCACGTGTCTGAAGTCCTCAAGCAAGCCGAAGCGCTTGAGATCGAAAACGTCGGCCGCATGCGCAAGCAGGAGTTGATGTTCGCGATCATCAAGAAGCGCGCCAAGGCCGGCGAACAGGTCTTCGCCGACGGCGTGCTCGAAATACTGCCCGACGGCTTCGGCTTCCTGCGCAGCCCCGACACCAGCTTCACGGCCAGCACGGACGACATCTACATCTCGCCGAGCCAGGTGCGCCGCTTCAACCTGCACACCGGCGACATGATCGAAGGCGAGGTGCGCACGCCCAAGGACGGCGAGCGCTATTTCGCGCTGACCAAGCTCGACAAGGTCAACGACGGTCCGCCCGAGCAGAACAAGCACAAGGTGATGTTCGAAAACCTGACGCCGCTGTTCCCCAAGGAGCAGATGAAGCTCGAGCGCGACGGCATCAAGGGCGACGAGAACATCACGGGCCGCATCATCGACATCATCGCTCCCATCGGCAAGGGCCAGCGCGCCCTGCTCGTGGCGCCGCCCAAGAGCGGCAAGACGGTGATGATGCAGCACATCGCCCACGCGATCAGCGCCAACTACCCCGACGTCCACATGATGGTGCTGCTCGTCGACGAGCGCCCTGAAGAAGTGACCGAAATGCAGCGCACGGTGAAGGGCGAAGTCATTGCTTCGACCTTCGACGAGCCCGCAGCGCGCCACGTGCACGTCGCCGAAATGGTGATCGAGCGCGCCAAGCGCCTGGTCGAACTGAAGAAGGACGTGGTGATCCTGCTCGACTCGATCACCCGCCTCGCCCGCGCCTACAACAACGTCGTGCCCTCGTCGGGCAAGGTGCTGACGGGCGGCGTCGACTCCAACGCGCTGCAGCGCCCCAAGCGCTTCCTGGGCGCCGCGCGCAACGTGGAAGAAGGCGGCTCGCTGACCATCATCGGCACCGCGCTGATCGATACCGGCAGCCGCATGGACGAAGTGATCTTCGAAGAGTTCAAGGGCACCGGCAACTCCGAAATCCACCTCGACCGCCGCCTGTACGAAAAGCGCGTGTTCCCCTCGATCCAGCTCAACCGCAGCGGCACGCGCCGCGAAGAATTGCTGCTGGCACCCGAGATCCTCCAGAAGACCCGCATCCTGCGTCAGCTCATGTACAACATGGACGAGATCGAGTCGATGGAGCTGATGCTCAAGAACATGAAGGCGACCAAGACCAATGTCGAGTTCTTCGACATGATGCGTCGCGGCGGCTGAGCACCACGCTCTTCCGCAAAAGCGCGTTGGCCCTCAAGGGCCGACGCGCTTTTTTCATGGGCGCTCGATGCGGATGGCGCGGCCTTCGACGGTGCTCTGGCGGCCGATGTCGAGCAACTCCATCAGCGCGACGGCCTGCTCGGGCGGCACGGGGTTCGGGCCGTGGCCGAGGATCGCGTCGCGGACCGCAGCGTAGTAGTCGACGTAGTTGCCTGGCCGCGTCGGCAAGGCGCGAAAGTGCGGCGCCCCATCGCTGCCGATCAGCGTGAGCTCGCCATCGAGCGGATCGGCGCCCCACCCCACGGCCGGCGGCCGCTGCCCGGCGCGCAGCGCATCCTCCTGGGTATCGACGCCGTGCTTGACGTAGCTGCCACGCGTGCCGTGCACGATGTAGCGCGGCGCCGCATGGGCGGCGAGCGTCGTCGAATGCAGCACCACGCGCAGCGGCGCATGCGGCCCCAGCTCGTAGCGCAGCACGGCATGAAAGTAGTCTTCGACCACAGCACCGTCGCGCAGCACGGCGGTGTCGAGCTGGATCGTGTCGGGCCGGCCGAAAAGCTGCACCGCCTGATCGACCAGATGGGCGCCCAGGTCCACCCACAGGCCCGACCCCGGCACGGCCTGCTCGCGCCAGCGCGCCTTCACCTCGGGCCGGAAGCGGTCGAAATGCGACTCCAGGTACACCGGCCGGCCCAATTCGCCGGACGCCAGGACATCCTTGAGGGTCAGGAAATCGGCATCGAAACGCCGGTTCTGATACACCGCCAAGACAAGGTTGTTGCGTTTGGACAACGCCTCGAGCTCCCGCGCCTCAGCCACATCGAGCGTGAAAGGCTTGTCCACCACCACGTGCTTGCCGGCCTCCAGCGCTGCCTTGGCGACCGGATGGTGCTGTGCATTGGGCGTCGCGACCACGACCAGGTCGATGTCGGCGCGGGCCACCAGCGCCGCCACGTCGGGCACCACGGGCACACCGGGCCAGTCGGCGTGCACTTTGTGCGGCTGCGAACTCACCACTGCGGCCAGTTCGAGCCCCGGAACGGCCGAAAGCACCGGCGCATGGAAGGTCTGGCCGGCAAAACCGTAGCCGACGAGGCCGGCGCGCAAAGGTGCGGAGGTCATGGAAGGGTTCCGTTTGCTCGAAAATAGGGCAGTATGCGATAATCATGGGCTCCGCGAAAAGTGCGGCTGGGCAGCTTCGCCCGGCCTCCTGGATTTCCCAGGGCGGCGCGCCAGACCATTGGCACGCTGGTGGCTCTCGCATCGACCGCGCATTGATTCCAACAGCGCAAAAGGAAAAACCATGGCAAAAGAAGGCATCCACCCGAATTACCGCGAAATCCTGTTCGTCGACATGTCGAACGGCTTCAAGTTCGTGACCCGTTCGTGCGCGAACACCAAGGAAATGGGCAAGACCGACGACGGTCGCGAGCTCCCCCTGTTCAAGCTCGACACCACCAGCGAATCGCACCCGTTCTACACCGGCACGCAGAAGTCGGTCGACAACATGGGCGGCCGCGTCGAGAAGTTCCGCAACCGTTTCGGCAAGACCACCGGCGCTGCTTCGAAGTAAGGCACGCGCTTTCGCGTCGAGGGCAGCCCGGTTTACCGCGCTGCCCTTTTTCTTTCTGAATTCCGCCTCTTTCGCCACTTGAACCAGCCCACCCCCGCGATCGTTGCCCAGAGTGCCGTGCGCCGGCTGCCGCGCATCGCGTTGCTTCTGCTGTGCGCGGCCTACCTGCTGCCGGGCCTGGTCGGCCGAGGCCCCTGGAAGAGCGCGGACATCACGGCCTTCGGCTACATGGCCGAACTGGCCCGCAGCACCGAAGGCATCGCGCGCTGGTTCGATCCTCTCCTGCTGGGCCTGCGCCCCGAAACGCCCGCGCTGATCCCGTACTGGATCGGCGCCCTGGCGATCAAGATCGCGCCGTCGTGGCTGAACCCCGACCTGGCCGTGCGAATCGCATTCGCGTTCCTGCTCTGGGGCACCTTCACGGCCAGCTGGTATGCGGTGTACTACCTGGCCCGCACGGCGCGTGCCCAGCCCGTGGCCTTCGCCTTCGGCGGGGAGGCACGGCCGACCGACTACGCACGCGCGATTGCCGACGGCGGCCTGCTGGCACTGATCGCCTGCCTCGGCCTCGCCCAGCTTGGCCACGAGACCACGCCCGCGCTGGCACAGCTGTTCTTTGCCTCGCACCTGTTCTACGGCGTGGCCGCACTGCCCTATCGCCGTGCGGGCCCGTTGATCGCACTGACGGTGGGCACCATCGGCATCACGCTGAGCGGTGCGCCCACCGTGGGGCTCGCGCTGGCCGTCGGCAGCGTGCTGTACATCGCCTACGAGCGCCGGCTCGCCATGCAGTCCGAGCGCGAGAACATCAACGACGAAGACAACGGCCCCGGCTACACGCGAGGCGCCCTCCTCGCGATGACTGGCATTACCGCGCTGGCGGCGGTGCTCGTGTTCGGGCTGAAGCTGCCGACATGGAAGATCACCGTGCTCGGCGGTTCGCTGCTCGGCGACGCACGCAGCCAGGCCAAGCTGCTGCTGTGGTTCACTTGGCCGGTCTGGCCGCTTGCCATCTGGACGCTCTGGCGCTGGCGGCGGCAGCTCACGGCACGCCACGTCGCGCTGCCCTTCTGGTTCGCGCTGGTGCCGCTGGCGGCCACCTGGACCACCGACTACTCCGACCGCTCGCTGCTGCTGGCGCTGCCCGCGTTCGCCACGCTGGCCGCCTTCGCCCTGCCCACCTTCAGGCGCAGCGCAGCGGCGCTGATCGACTGGTTCAACGTGCTGTTCTTCAGCGGCTTGGCCGTGCTCGGCTGGATCTACTGGGTCGCCATGCAGACCGGCGTGCCGCCCAAGCCCGCCGCCAGCGTGGCGCGGCTGGTGCCCGGCTTCGTGCCCGAGTTCTCTCCCATTGCCGTGGCTCTCGCGGCGGCCGCGACCATTGCCTGGTGCTGGCTGGTGCGCTGGCGCACGGGGCGGCACCGTGCCGCGCTCTGGAAGACGCTGGTGCTGCCGGCCGGCGGTACGGCGCTGTGCTGGATGCTGCTGATGACGCTGTGGCTGCCGCCCATCGACTACGCGCGCAGCTACGTGCCGCAGGTGCGGGCCGTGGCTGAACGCGTCGGCCAGCCGCGCTGCATCGCGGAACTCGCGCTCAGCCGCCCGCACATCGCGGCCCTGCGCCACCACGGCAACTTCAACGTGCAACCGCTGCTGCTGGGCACCGATTGCCCATGGTTGCTGGCGAGCCCAGAGACCATCGAGCGCCTGCACACCATCATTCCCTTCGACCAGTGGCGCTTTGCCGGCACGCTGCGCCGACCCAGCAGCGCGGCCGACGACCTCCTGCTCTACCAGAAGATCACGCCACAGTGAGGGGCGGCGAACGGGCCCTGATCGCGCGGCACGCGGGCACCGTGCTCGCCGGGCAGCTGGCCGTGATGGCTTTCGGCGTGGCCGACACCATCATCGCCGGGCGCTACTCCGAACAAGCACTGGCCGCCCTGTCGGTCGGCGCCGCCATCTTCGTCAGCGTGTACGTCTCGCTGATGGGCGTCCTGCAGGCACTGCTGCCGGTCTGGGCCGAACTGCATGGCGGCGGCCGCGCCGGCGAGGTGGGCCGCTCGGTGCGGCAATCGCTCTACCTGGCCGCCATTGCCATCGTGGCCGGCATGGCGATCCTGCTGCTGCCCGACGCGGCGCTGCGGTGGACCCAGGTGCCGGCTGCAATGCGCGGCGAAGTCGAGGCCTATCTGGCGGTGCTGGCCTTTGCGCTGGCGCCGGCCCTGCTCTTTCGCCTGTTCAGCACGCTCAACCAGAGCCTGGGCAAGCCCCAGCTCGTGACATGGCTGCAACTCGGTTCGCTGGCCGTGAAGCTGCCGCTGTCGATCTGGTTCACCTTCGGTGGCGCGGGCCTGCCGGCCATGGGCCTCGTGGGCTGCGGCTGGGCCACGCTGTGCGTGAACTGGGCGATGCTGGGCTGCGCCATCTGGCTGTTGCGCAACCGCGCGTTTTATCGCGACTACGGGCTCTGGAAGCGCATCGAGGCGCCCGACTGGCAGCAGATCCGCAAGTTCGCGCGGCTCGGCGTGCCAGGCGGCTTGGCGGTGCTGGTCGAAGTGACCTCGTTCACGCTGATGGCCTTGTTCATCGCCCGCCTTGGCACGGCGGCCGCGGCGGCGCACCAGATCGCGTCGAACCTGCTGGCCGTGGCCTACATGACCCCGCTGTCGCTGGCCATCGCGACCAGCGCGCGCGTGAGCTTCTGGCTCGGTGCCGGGGATGCGGCCAGGGCCCGGCACGCCTGTCGCCTGGGCTTCGAGCTGACCGCGCTGTGCGCTTTGTTCTACGCCGCCGCCATGGCTGCGCTGCGCTACGAGCTCGCCAACGTGTATTCAGACAACCCCGCTGTGATCGCGATGGCCGGCGCACTGTTGCTGGCGGTGGCCATGTATCACTTCGCCGATGCGGTGCAGACCTTCTGCGTGTTCGTGCTGCGGTGCTACCGGGTCACGCTGGCGCCGCTGGTGATCTATTGCGCGATGCTGTGGGGACTGGGCCTCGGCGGAAGCTACCTGCTGGCGTACCGCGGACTTGGCCCCTGGGCGGCCATGCAATCGCCGCTGGCGTTCTGGATCATGAGCGCCTTCGCGCTGGCGCTGACGGCCCTGCTGTTCGGCGCGCTGCTGCGTTGGACGATGCGCCAGCGCGCTTGACAAGAGCTGCCTGCTACCTGGCCAGCACGCGCGCTTCCCGCACGCGCACTGCGGGAAACACCAGCGCAAAGCGCGAACCCTTGCCCACCGTGCTTTCGATGCGCAGCTCGGTGCCGTGCCGCTGGGCAATGTGCTTGACGATGGCCAGCCCCAGCCCCGTGCCGCCCGTCTCGCGCGAACGGCTGCGGTCGATGCGGTAGAAGCGCTCGGTCAGCCGGGGAATGTGCTCGGCGGCAATGCCGGGACCCGTGTCTTTCACTGCGTATTCGCCACGCCCGTCAGGCAGCACCCGCCAGCTCACCGCCACCTCGCCGCCGCCTGGCGTGTAGCGGATGGCATTGCTCAGCAGGTTCGACATCGCGCTCTGCAGCTCGGTCGGTGCGCCCGACACTTCGGACTCGGCTTCGATGGTGAACGACAGCCGGTGTCCCTGCGGCGCCACACGGCCCGACAGCCCGCGGCCCTCGTCTTCGCACTGTGCGAGCAGCGCACGAATGCGGATCCACTGATTGCCCGAAGGCGCCGCGCTGCCTTCCAGCCGCGACAGCGTCAGCAGGTCGTTCACCAGCGTTTCCATGCGGTGCGACTGCTGCCCCATCAGCGACAGGTAGCGCATGCGTTCGTCCGCGTCGAGCGGCAGGTTCTGTAGCGTCTCGACGAAGCCCGCCAGCACCGTCAGCGGCGTGCGGATTTCGTGCGACACGTTCGCCACGAAATCACGCCGCATCGCCTCGGCCTGCTCCAGCGCCGTGATGTCGCGCGTCAGAAGCATGCGGCGGTTGCCGGCATAGGGATGCACCTGCACCGACAGCCGCACCAGGTGGGGGCGCTGATGCGAGTGGCCGGGTCCGGAGGCGTCGATGACCACGTCGCGGCTGTAGTTCCACGATGCAAGGTAGGCGACGAAGGCCGGATCGCGCACGAGGTTCGCCAGATGCTGCGCAAGGTCGCGCTCGGCATCGATGCCGAACTGGCTGGCGGCCGTCTGGTTGCACCATTCGATGCGGCCCTGCTCGTCGAGCAGCACCACGCCATTGGGTGAGGCCTGGATGGCCGCGAGGAACTCCTGCAGCCGCTCTTCGGCTTGCCGCGTCTGCTGCTCACGGTCGCGCAGCAGCTTGCGGATGCGCTCCGACAGCTCGCCCCACACGCCCGCTCCCCTCGTCGGCAGGCCCGCCGCGTCGTTGCGCAGCACCCGCATCAGCCGCTCGGCGCGCCAGGCATCGAGCGCCAGCCAGAGCACCGCGCCCAGCCACGCGCCCAGCCATCCGAACTTCCAGCCAAAAATCGCGACAGCGCCCGCTCCTATTGCAAGGGACGCTATTAAAAAAGTAGCTATGCGAAAAGGCATGGCGGGCGATTATCCGCGCCCGCGGCCAAGGGACGCCACTGCGGTCAAACCGTGACTTGGGCGGTCAGCCGGTAGCCCGCTCCGCGGACGGTTTCGACCATCGGCGCCGCCGCACCCAGCGATTCGCGCAGGCGCTTGACGTGCACGTCGACCGTGCGCTCCTCGATGTAGACGTGGTCGCCCCACACCTTGTCGAGCAGCTGCGCGCGGCTGTGCACGCGCTCGGCATGCTGCATCAGGTAGGCCAGCAGCTTGAACTCGGTCGGCCCGACCTTCAGCGCGCCGCCCTGCCAGGTCACGCGGTGGGTGGAGGTGTCGAGCGCCAGCTCGCCGATCTCGACCCGCTCGGTCACCACTTCCGGCGCCCGGCGACGCAGCACCGCACGGATGCGGGCCAGCATCTCCTGGGTGGAGAAAGGCTTGGTGATGTAGTCGTCGGCACCGGCATCGAGGCCGGCCACCTTGTCGGGCTCGTCGCCGCGCGCGGTCAGCATCAGGATCGGGATGGCCTTGGTGCGCGGGTCCTTGCGCCACTGGCGCGCGAGTTGCAGGCCGCTCTGGCCCGGCAGCATCCAGTCGAGCAGGATCAGGTCCGGCAGGAAGGCGTCGATCTCGCGTTGTGCTGCCGCACCGTCTTCAGACCAGATCGGCTCGAAGCCGTTGTGGCGCAGGTTGACGGCGATCAGCTCGGCGATCGAGGACTCGTCCTCGACGATCAGGACTCGGGGTTTCTTCATGTTATCTGCTCACTTGATGGTCGCCCCGGTCCCTTCCAGCGAACGCCGCGGAACCGGCTTTGCCGGGCCGCTGGCGTTGCCCCCTGCAAGGGGATTGGCGGCCACACGAAGTGGGCAAGCCTGGGGGTTTGTCATTGAAGCGCGGACTCGATTTCCTGCATCGAAGTGTGCCGCACATCGGCGCCCTTGACGATGTAGATGATGAACTCGGCAATGTTCTTGGCGTGGTCGCCGATGCGTTCGATGGCCTTGGCCAGGAACAACAGGTCCAGGCTGGCGGAGATGGTGCGCGGGTCTTCCATCATGTAGGTGACCAGCTTGCGCACGAAACCGTCGAACTCCTTGTCGATCAGGTCGTCGTCCTTCAGGATCGACAGTGCCGCGGCCGTGTCCAGGCGCGCGAAGGCGTCCAGCGCGGTGCGCAGCAGGCCCGAGGCCAGGTCGGCCGCGATGCGCAGCTCGGTCGTCGGCAGCTGGCGGGCCGCCCCGCTCTCGATGATCGACTTGACCATGCGCGCGATCTTGTTGGCCTCGTCGCCCACGCGCTCGAGGTTGGCGGTGGTCTTGCTGATGGCGATCAGCAGGCGCAGGTCGCGGGCGGTCGGCTGGCGGCGCGCGATGATGGACGACAGCTCGCGGTCGATGTCGATTTCCATCGCATTGACGCGGTGCTCGGTCTCCATCACGCGGTCGGCGGCTTCGGTGTCGAACTGCAGCAGCGCGTACACAGCCTGGTGAATCTGTGACTCGACCATGCCGCCGAGTTCCATCACGCGCGACGAGACGCCGTTGAGTTCGCTGTCGAACTGGCTGGAAAGGTGTTTCTCGGTCATGGTGTCTCCTTAGCCGAAACGGCCGGTGATGTAGTCCTCGGTTTCCTTGCGCTGCGGCTTGAAGAACATCTGTTCCGTCGCACCGAATTCGATCAGGTCGCCGAGGTACATGTAGGCGGTGTAGTCGCTGCAGCGGGCGGCCTGCTGCATGTTATGCGTCACGATGACCACTGTGTATTCATTCTTCAGCTCGGCGATCAGTTCCTCGATCTTCGCGGTGGAAATCGGGTCGAGCGCGGAGCACGGTTCGTCGAGCAGCAGCACTTCGGGCTTGATCGCGATGCCGCGCGCAATGCACAGGCGCTGCTGCTGGCCGCCCGAGAGGCCCGAGCCGCTTTGCTGCAGCTTGTCGCGCACTTCGGTCCACAGGGCGGCCTTCTTCAGGGCCCACTCGACGCGGTCGTCCATTTCGCTGGCCGAGAGATTCTCGAACAGCTTCACGCCGAAGGCGATGTTGTCGTAGATCGACATCGGGAACGGCGTGGGCTTCTGGAACACCATGCCGACCTTGGCGCGGATCAGCGCCACGTCCTGCTTGGAGGTAAGCAGGTTCTCGCCGTCCAGGGCGATGGTGCCTTCGGCACGCTGCTCCGGATAGAGCTCGAACATGCGGTTGAAGGTCCGCAGCAGAGTCGACTTGCCGCAGCCCGAAGGGCCGATGAAAGCGGTGACCTTGTTCTCGGGAATCTCGAGGTTGATGCCCTTGAGCGCGTGGAACTTGCCGTAGTAGAAGTTCAGGTCCTTGACCGAGATCTTCGAGCGCGACGGTTGTTGTGCGACGGTGTTTGGCATGTTGTCTTCTTCTGGATTCAGTGTTTGGTGCGCGTCAGGACCCGCGCCAGGATGTTGAGGGCGAGCACGGCAATCGTGATCAGGAACACGCCGGCCCATGCCAGCTGTTGCCAGTTCTCGTACGGGCTCATCGCGAACTTGAAGATCGTGACCGGCAGGCTGGCCATCGGCTGGCTCACGTCGGCGGTCCAGAACTGGTTGTTCAGAGCGGTGAAGAGCAGCGGCGCGGTTTCGCCCGCGATGCGCGCCACAGCAAGCAGCACGCCCGTGACCACACCGGCGCGTGCAGCGCGCAGCGTGATGCTCAGGATGACCTTCCACTTCGGCGTTCCCAGCGCGTAGGCCGCTTCGCGCAGGCCCGGCGGCACCAGCTGCAGCATGTTCTCGGTGGTGCGGATGACCACCGGGATCACGATCAGCGCAAGCGCCAGCGCACCGGCCAGGCCCGAGAAGGTCTTGAAATAGGCCACCACCACGGCATAGACGAACAGGCCGATCACGATCGACGGCGCCGACAGCAGGATGTCGTTGACGAAGCGCGTGACGGATGCGAGCCAGCCCTTGGGGTTGTACTCGGCCAGGTAGATTCCGGCCATGATGCCGATGGGCGTGCCCACGAAGGTGGCCAGCGCCACCATCACGAACGAACCGAAGATCGCGTTCGCGATGCCGCCCACCTCGTTCGGCGGCGGCGTCATCTCGGTGAAGGTGGCGATGGCCAGGCCGCCCACGCCCTGGCGCAGCGTTTCCCAGAGGATCCACACCAGCCAGAACACACCGAAAGCCATCGCAGCGAGCGACAGCGTGAGCGCGATCTTGTTGACGCGGTTGCGCGAAGCGAACCGGGCCTGTCGCGTTTCGGCAAGCGCCTTGGCGTTCAAGAGGTTTTGAGCGGTACTCACGATTTGGTTCCTTCGCTCTTCTTCATCTTGGCCAGCAGCATCTTGGAGAGCGACAGCACGACGAAGGTAATGAAGAACAGCACGAGGCCGAGGTACATCAGAGCAGCCTGGTGCAGGCCCGCGCCGGCTTCGGCGAATTCGTTGGCGAGTGCCGAGGTGATGCTGTTCGCAGCCTCGAACACCGACAGCGAGTTGAGTTGGTTCATGTTGCCGATCACGAACGTGACCGCCATCGTTTCACCCAGCGCCCGGCCCAGGCCGAGCATGATGCCGCCGATGACGCCGGCCTTGGTGTAGGGCAGCACCACCTTGGAGACGACTTCCCAAGTGGTCGAGCCGAGACCGTAGGCCGACTCCTTCAGCAGCGGCGGCGTGACCTCGAACACGTCGCGCATCACCGAGGCGATGAACGGAATGATCATGATCGCCAGGATGATGCCGGCCGACAGAATGCCGATGCCCACCGGCGGGCCGGAGACCAGTGTGCCGAGGTAAGGCACGCCGCCCAGCAGCTTCTGCAGCGGCTGCTGCACCCAGGTGGAAAGGATCGGCCCGAACACCAGCAGGCCCCACATGCCGTACACGATGGAGGGCACCGCCGCCAGCAGTTCGATGGCCGTGCCCAGCGGGCGCTTGAGCCAGCTGGGCGAAAGTTCGGTGAGGAAGAGCGCAATGCCGAAGCTCACGGGCACCGCGATCACCAGCGCGATGATCGAGGTGGCCAGCGTGCCGTAGATCATGACCAGGCCGCCGTACTCGTCCTTGACCGGGTCCCACACGCTGCTCGTGAGGAAGCCGAGGCCGTACTTCGAAATGGCGGGCCAGGCGCCGGCGATCAGCGACAGCAGGATGCCGATGAGCATCGCGAGCGTCAGCAACGCGGCGCCCTTGGCGGCCCAGCCGAACAGCCGGTCGGCCATCGGGCCGGAGCGCGCTGCCTTCACGGGCGGCGGAGGGGCGGTGGCACGACCGCGCTCGGCCGCAAGGTCGAGGGAGGTGGCAGCGGCGGGAAAGGTGGATGACACAGGTCGCTCCGGCAAAGACGAGAGCGGCGCGTCCTGGAGCGAGGGTTTGCTCATGGACACGCCGTTCTTCTGGACTGATGGGTGGATTACTTGAACGCGACGGCCTTGCCCGACGCATCCTTCACTTCACCCCATGCCTTGGCGATGGTCGCCTTCACGGCGTCGGGCATCGGCACGTAGTCGAGGTCGTCGGCCGTCTTGTCGCCGCTCTTGTAGGCCCAGTCGAAGAACTTGAGCACGGTAGTGGCGTTGGCGGGCTTGTCCTGCACCTTGTGCATCAGGATGAAGGTGGCACCGGTGATGGGCCATGCATCCTTGCCGGCCTGGTTGGTCAGCACCTGATAGAAGCTCTTGTTCCAGTCGGCGCCGGCGGCGGCGGCCTTGAAGGCCGAGTCGTCGGGCGACACGAAGGTGCCGGCGGCGTTCTGCAGTTGGGCGTACGTCATCTTGTTCTGCTTGACGTAGGCGTACTCGACGTAGCCGATCGAGTTGGGCAGGCGGTTCACGAAGGCTGCGACGCCTTCATTGCCCTTGCCGCCCGCGCCGGTGGGCCAGTTCACGGCCGTGCCTTCGCCGACCTTGCTCTTCCACTCGGCATTGACCTTGCTCAGGTAGTTGGTGAACAGGAAGCTGGTGCCCGAGCCGTCGGCGCGGCGAACCGGGGCGATGGCGGCGTCGGGCAGGTTCAGCGAACCGTTCAGCGCCTTGATGGCGGGGTCGTTCCACTTGGTGACCTTGCCGAGGTAGATGTCGCCCAAGACCTGGCCGTTGAGCTTCAGCTCACCGGGCTTGATGCCGGGAATGTTGACCACGGGGATCACGCCGCCGATGACGGTGGGGAACTGCATCAGGCCCTTGGCCTGCAGTTCGTCGTCCTTCAGGGGAGCGTCCGAAGCGCCGAAATCGACGGTCTTGGCTTCGATCTGCTTGATGCCGGCGCCCGAGCCGACCGACTGGTAGTTGATCTTGACGCCGGTGGCCTTGTTGAAGTCGGACGCCCACTTGGCGTACAGCGGTGCCGGGAAGCTGGCGCCAGCGCCGGTCACGTCCTGGGCGAAGGCGGAAATGGAGAACACCGCGGCCACCAGGCCGGCTGTTGCAAATTTGAACGTCGTTTTCATGAAGCTTCCTTTAGAAGTAAGAAGTAGTCCCTTTTTTGGGCTTGAACGGACTCTAGAAAGCTTGTGTGACATCGGTGTGACACCTCTCTGTCGAGGGAAAATGCCTTCGTTTCCCCCGCGATCCATGTGACGCTGTCACGCAACCGTCATGGTCCGCGCCTAGCCTTGCGAACCTCGCTGTCGCGCGAATCTGGAGGCTGCGCGCTCTGTCACGGCGCTACGATCAAACACAACAAGACACCCGCCTTCTTCTCGGAACCACATGCAAAACGGCACCCGCCTCGCAGCAGTCGACCTGGGCTCGAACAGCTTCAGGCTCGAAATCGGACAGGTCGATCACGGCCAGATCCACCGCACCGAATACCTCAAGGAGACCGTGCGCCAGGGCAACGGACTGGACAGCGCGCGCAACCTCACCACCGAAGCCATGCAGCGCGGCTGGGACGCCCTCGCTCGCTTCGGCGAGCGGCTGGCCGGCTTCAAGCGCTCGCAGGTGCGAGCCGTAGCCACGCAAACGCTGCGCGAAGCACGCAACCGCGAAGAGTTCCTGCTGCGTGCACGCACCATCCTGGGCTTCGGCATCGACGTGATCCCGGGCCGGGAAGAGGCCCGCCTCATCTATCAGGGCGTGGCGCACATGCTCCCGCACACCGACGCATCCGAGCGCGAGCGCCGGCTGGTGGTCGACATCGGCGGGCGCTCCACTGAAATGATCATCGGCCACGCGCTCGAGGCCGAACTGGTCGAGTCGTACCGCGTCGGCAGCGTCGCCTGGTCGATGAAGCACTTCGCCGAGGGCCAGTTCACGCCCGCAGCCTTCCGCGCCGCCGAAGTGGCCGCCAAGGCCGTGCTCGACGATGCGCTCGGCAGCTACACCCGCGACCAGTGGGACGTGGCCTACGGCGCCTCGGGCACCATCGGCGCGGTCGGCGACGTGCTCGCTGCCGCGGGCGCCGAATCGGGCCTGGTCACCCGCGAAGGCCTCGACTGGCTGCTCGACCGCTTGCTCAAGGCCGGCAGCGCCGACAAGCTGCGCATCGACGGCATGCGCGAGGATCGCAAGGCCGTGATCGGCGGCGGCGTGAGCGTGCTGCGCGCGGTGTTCGACCTGCTCGGCATCGAGGAGATGAAGGTGGCACAGGGTGCATTGCGCCACGGCGTGCTCTACGAGTTGCTGGAACGCGACGAGAGCGTGGCCGACATGCGCACGGCCACCGTGGCCCGTCTGGCCAGCCGATTTTCGGTCGATGCGGCCCAGGCCAAGCGCGTGGGCGAAACGGCCGCGTCGCTGTTCGTGCAGCTCTCCCCCGCCGCGCGTGGCGGCAGCACGTCGAGCCGCGCCGGCCGCGCATTGCGCAAACTGGGCTGGGCGGCGCAGCTGCACGAGATCGGCACACTGGTCTCGCACAGCGACTATCACAAGCACGGCGCCTACATCCTCGACAACACCGACGCGCCCGGCTTCGCGGTGAACGAGATGCACGCGCTCGGCCAGCTGGTGCTTGGCCAGCGCGGCAAGCTGCGCAAGCTCGAAATCGCGCTGGACGACGAGACCTTCGTCATGCAGCTGCTGTCGCTTCGGCTCGCGATCATCCTGTGCCATGCACGCCGCGATCCCGATCCGCTCGCGCTGCATCTCGCGGCATTGGGCGCCAGGGCTTTCACGATTGCCTGCGCGCCCGACTGGGCCGAGGCCTATCCGCAGTCCGCACACCTCCTGCGCGAGGAAGTGCAGGCCTGGCAGAAGACCAGCACCTGGCGCGTGGAACTCAGCGGGGCCTGAGCCGCTTTACTTGGGATCGGGGCCAACCGTCCGACCGGCTGCCACATGGGCCATGCGAGGCTTGTCGTCCCCGAACATGCCGGCATAGGCAGGCTGAACGACCTGGGCAAGCCCTTGCCTCAGCCCTTCCCGGGCAACCGCGGGGTCATTGAGCAGGCCGTCATACCGGAAGTAGGTCGGCTGACTCAAATCGGAGGTATGGCTTGCCTGGTAGAGGACAGCCTGATGCTCGTCTCTCAGCAACTGCTCGACCGCCACGATGGGTTTGAAGCTCGAAGTCGCATCGGATGCCCCATAGGCAGTCGTGATCCGCAGGATCAACGTGCTGTAGCCGGGGGTCGGCTGGAGTTCCGGCACCTGCATCTCGGGGAGCTTTCCAGTCGCGCGCATGAAAGGCGTCAGCTTCACCTCGCGGCCGCCGTCCCGCAGGCGCGCCGCCAGCCGCTCTGCGAAATAGCTGTTGAGCCCCATGGGCACACCGCTGTTCCTCACCGCAGCCGTGAACTCCTTGCTGCGCCGGTCCGTGCGGTCGGCCGTCGTCATCCGGCTGTTGGTGTCGATGCCAAGTGCCAGCAGCGCGCCGATAGGCCCCAGGAACCCGGCAAAGCTCGTCAGCCCCGAACCACCGCCATCCACGACGATCAGTTCGTCCTCCTGGTTGTAGATGATTTCGACCTTCGCCACCGACCGGGCGGCATCGCGGCTGACCTGCAGCGCAGGCAGGGGTTTGTCCGTCGCGCACCCTGACACAAGGGCTGCGGCAACAAGCAAGGGAGTCAGCATTTTCAACGACATGCCTGCGCTTTCCCGCAGCAGGTTCGTGAAGCTTCTTGGCGAGAGGTTGAGCAGTTTCATGCGTGTTCCCCAGTGAGGTGGCCGACTGGCAATGGCCTTTCCCCTCATCGGGGCCAAGCGGACTGCCGTGGAGTCACTGTAGAAATTGCGCCGCTTGCGCACATGAGCGGTGCGCCCCTTTTCCAGGGAGACAAGCGCCCCGCCCCACCCGGTCTGCAACCATGACAAAGCGCCTGCCCGGAAGCGGCAGGCCGGGGGCGCCTAGATGAGCTCGGGCGACTGCACCGTGACGACGACGGTCTGCACGTCGCCGTCGCGCTCGCGCGTGCGGATCCACCACAGCGCGCCCTTGCGCACCGGGCAGCTGTCCTGCTTGAGGCCGAGCAGGAGCGAGATGGCCTGCCCCACCGAGGGCTGGTGGCCGATCATCAGCACCACCGATTTGCCGTTGGGCCAGCCGGCCGCACCGAGCAGCGCCTCGGGCGTGGTGTCGGGCGCGAGTTCCGAACGCAGCTTGTACTTGCGGCCCAGGGCCAGCGCGGTCTGCTCGCAGCGCCGCGCGGGGCTGCAGATGATGCGCGTGCCGTCGGGCAACTGGCGGTCCAGCCAGCCGGCCATCCGCTTGGCCTGCTTCTCACCGCGCGGGGTGAGCGAGCGCTGCATGTCGTCGCAACCCTCGGTCCAGTCCTCGGCTTCGGCGTGGCGCCAGAAGATCAAGTCCATGGTCATGGTCTTTCGTGCGTCAGTTGGTGGATGCATCGCGCAGATGCCCTCGTGAAGCATAGCGGTTCATGAGCGCAGCCTGCGCACCATGAGCCTCGATGGCGCGCGCCGCGCCGTCCTCGCCCGGATGCGTGTCGTGGTCGACGCGCGCGTAGATGCCGTCTGCGCCCAGGTCCCAGGCATCGCGCCCGTCGTGCAGATAGGCCACCAGGCATTCGTCGATCAGCCGCTGGCGCAGCGCGGGGTCCGTCACGGGCCAAGCGAGTTCGATACGCCGCATCATGTTGCGGTTCATCCAGTCGGCACTCGACAGGTACAGCGACTCGTCCTCGCCGTTGCGGAAATAGAAGACCCGCGAATGCTCCAGGAAGCGCCCGATCACCGAGCGCACGCGGATGTTGTCGGTCAGCCCCGGCACCTGCGCGGGCAGCGTGCACGCACCGCGCACGATCAGGTCGATCTTCACGCCCTTCTGTCCCGCGCGGATCAGCGAGGCGATGATCTCCTCGTCGGTCAGCGCGTTCATCTTGGCGACGATGCGCGTGGGGTGGCCCGCCGCAGCGGCCATGCCCAGCGCATCGATCTGCGCCGTGATGTTCTTGTGCAGGTCGAACGGCGCCAGCCACATGCGGTTGAGTCTGGGCAGCCGGCTCTGGCTGGCCATGTGCACGAACACCGCTTCCATGTCGGCCGTCAGCAGCGGGTCGGCCGTGAGGTGGCTGATGTCGGTGTAGAGCCTGGCCGTGCGCGGGTTGTAGTTGCCCGTGGACAGATGGCCGTAGCGGCGCATCTGCTTGCCCTCGCGCCGCGTCACCAGCAGCATCTTGGCGTGGGTCTTCAGGCCGACCACGCCGTACACCACCTGCGCGCCGATCGACTCGAGCATCTCGGCCCAGTTGATGTTGGCCTCTTCGTCGAAGCGTGCCTTCAGCTCCACCACCACCGTGACTTCCTTGCCGCGGCGCACCGCTTCGCGCAACAGGTCCATCAGTTCGGAATCGGTACCCGTGCGATAGATGGTCTGCTTGATCGCCAACACATGCGGATCGAGCACCGCTTCGCGAAGGAACGCAAGCACACCCTCGAAGCTCTCGAAGGGCTGGTGGATCAGGACGTCGCCGCGCTGCAGTCGCTCGAAGAACGACTGCGCCGGCGACAGCGTGACCGGGTACGACGCCGGGTATGGCGGAAACCGCAACTGCGGCTCCTCGAGCAAGTCGGCCAATTGCGTGAGCCGTGCCAGGTTGACCGGCCCGTGCACGCGGTACAGGGACTGCAGCGGCAGGTTGAACTGCGCCAGCAGAAAGCTCGCGAGCGACTCGGCGCAGCTCGCCGACACCTCCAGTCGCACGGCCTGCCCGTAGTGGCGATGCTGCAGCCCCTGGCGCAAGGCGGTGCGCAGGTTCTTCACGTCTTCCTCGTCCACTGCCAGGTCGGAATGCCGAGTGACGCGGAACTGCGAAAAATCGCCCACCTCCCGCCCCGGGAACATGCTGGCAAGGTGCGCACGCACCACGCTCGACAGCGCCACGAAGAGCGTCTTGCCGTCCGACACCTTGGCCGGCATCTTGATCAGGCGCGGCAGCACGCGAGGCACCTTCACAATCTGGATCGGGTTCTCGCGCCCGAACGCGTCCTTGCCACCCAGCCGCACGATGAAGTTGAGCGACTTGTTGGCCACCTGCGGAAACGGATGCGCCGGGTCGAGCCCGACCGGGATCAGCAGCGGGCGCACCTCGCGTTCGAAGTATTCGCCGACCCACTTTCGCTGCGCCGGATTGCGCTCGCCGTGCGAAATGATGTGGATGCCGTGCGTGGCAAAGGTCGGCATCAACTCGTCGTTGTACAGCGCGTACTGGCGCGCCACGAGCTTGTGTGCCGCTTCGGCCAGCCGCTCGAACGACTCGACGGTGTAGACGCCCTTGCGGTCGCCGGCGCTGCCCGCGATCAGGTGCGGCGCGGCGCGAACCTCGAAGAACTCATCGAGGTTGGAAGACACGATGCAAAGGTAGCGCAGCCGCTCGATCAGCGGCACCTCGGGCCGATGGGCCCAGTCGAGCACCCTTTCATTGAATGACAGGATGCTGTGGTCGCGGTCGAGCAGCGTGAACGTGGGCGCCGCGACGGCTGGCGACCGGTCTGCGGGGGCGAGTGACATGGGCACTGATTCTGGAGCAAGCGGCACGGGAGCACACGTAGGCGGAAATATGACAGTGTCGATGTCATTTGTGACGCTCTCATGACATTCTCGTGACGCCACCGCCGCCGTCTTGTGCCCGTTGTGGGACGGGGCAGCCGCCGGCTTCATGCGCCCAGGAAATGCTTGCGGTAGCGCGCCGGCAAATCGTCGATGCGCATCAGCATCGGCAGGTCGGCCGCGTTGAAGTCCGGGTCCCAGGCCGGCGCGCCGAGCACCTTGGCGCCCAGGCGCAGGTAGCCCTTGATGAGCGCCGGCGGCTCCACGTCGAGCGTGCTGTCGAGCCGCTCGACCGGCAGCGGCAGGCGGGGCTGCACCTGATACTGGATCGGCGCCATGTGCTTGGCCGACACCTGGCGCCAGATGCTGGCCGCCGCGTCGCCGTTCGTGACACCGTTGTGTGACATCGGAATGCTCGCGCAGCCGATCATCGTGTCGAGCTTGTTGCGATGCATGAAGCCAGCCAGTGCGCCCCACAGCGCGAGGATCACGCCACCCTGGCGGTGGTCGGGATGCACGCAGCTGCGGCCCAGCTCGACCATGCGCTCGCGCAGGTCGCGCAGCCGGGTGAGGTCGAACTCGGTGTCGCTGTAGGTGCTGCCGACGCGGCGGGCCTGAGCCGGCGTGAGCACGCGGTAAGTACCGATGACCTGCTGCGTCAGCTCGTCGCGCACCAGCAGGTGTTCGCAGAAATCGTCGAACAGGTCGATGTCGTGGCCGGCCAGCGGCGAGGAGACCCGGGCGCCCATTTCGCCGACGAACACGTCGTAGCGCAGGCGCTGGGCAGCTCGCACGTCGTCCAGGTGACGGGCCCAGCCCACGCTGATGCCTTGCTTGGTATCGGCAACCGGCGGCAGGATGACAGCAGGCGCCTGGGGCACCGACGCGCGGGCAACGGCGGGCACACCGGTTGCGGGAGCGGGCCACAAGGCCGCGCGCAGCCCGATCTGTGAAAGCGGAAACGTCGGGTTGGGCAGTTCTTTCATGGGGAACCCTTTCTGCCGAGGGAGTCTCCGCACCTGCCATGAAGCGCGCGTGTCAGGAAGATTGCAGCCGCATGACGGTGTTGCGCCGCGCCGCTTCGTCGTTTAATGCAGTCGATTCGCGACATGGAGTTTCCCCACATGGCCCTCGACGCAAACGGCACCGACAGCAACCGCCTTCACCAGACTTTTCCTGTCCTCAGTGACACCGAGATTGCGCGCATTGCGCGCTTCGGCACCGTGCAGCAGTTTGCGCGCGGCAGCCGGCTCTTCACCGCCGGGGAAACCGGTCCCGGCATGTTCGTGCTGCTCAAGGGCGTGGTAGCCGTCACGCAGCGCGACGGCCTCGGCCACGTCGTGCCCATCGTGCGGCAGGGGCCGGGCGAATTCCTGGCCGAAGTCGGCCAGTTGAGCGGCCGCCCCGCCCTGGTCGATGGCCATGCCGACGAAGACGTCGAGGCGCTGCTCGTCTCCCCCGCGCAGTTGCGCGCGTTGCTCGTGGCCGAAGCCGACCTGGGCGAGCGCATCACACGCGCGCTGATCCTGCGGCGCGTGGCGCTGATCGAGTCCGGCGCCAGCGGCCCGGTGCTGATCGGCCAGCCGCAGTCGCCCGACATGGCACGGCTGGAGAACTTTCTTCGCCGCAACGGCTATCCATATCACCTGGTCGACGCCGCCGAAGACCCCGACGCCGCCGCGCTGCTTGCGCAATACGGCGCCAGCAAGCTGCTGGCCGTGTGCCCCGACGGCTCGGTGCTGGTCAACCCGGCTGACGACGCGCTCGCGCGCTGCCTGGGCATGGTCGACACCGCCGAGCGCAACGAGCTGTTCGACGTGGCCGTCGTCGGTGCCGGGCCGGCAGGGCTCGCCACCGCCGTCTATGCGGCCTCCGAAGGCCTGCGCGTCATCGTGCTCGACTGCCGCGCCTTCGGCGGCCAGGCGGGCGCGAGCGCGCGCATCGAGAACTACCTGGGCTTCCCGACCGGCATCTCGGGGCAAGCGCTGGCGGGCCGGGCTTTCGTGCAGGCGCAGAAGTTCGGCGTCGAGATGCTGATTCCAGCCAAGGTGGTGTCGCTCGACTGTTCGCGCGACAACGCCCTCGACAGCCTGGCCGTTGCGCTGGCCGATGGCCGCACGATCCATGCGCGCACCGTCGTCATTGCCAGCGGCGCGCGCTACCGGCGTCCCGAAGTACCGCGTCTCGCCGAATTCGAAGGCCGCGGCATCTGGTACTGGGCCTCGGCCATCGAGGCGAAGATCTGCGCGCAGCAAGAGGTGGCGCTGGTGGGCGGCGGCAACTCGGCGGGACAGGCGGCGGTGTTCCTGTCGCGCCACGCGGCCAAGGTCAACGTGCTCGTGCGCGGCCCGTCGCTGGCCGCCAGCATGTCGCGCTACCTGATCGATCGCATCGAGGCCACACCCAACATCTCGCTGCAGCCTCACACCGAGCTCGTGCGCCTGCACGGCGACTCCGACGAAGGCCTGACCGGAGCGACCTGGCGCTGTCACACCAGCGGCGCCGAACATGACTGCCCGGCGCGCAACATCTTCCTGTTCGTTGGCGCCGAGCCCGAAGCCTCGTGGCTCGAAGGCTGCGGGGTGGCCGTCGACAAGCACGGCTTCGTGCTCACCGGCGCCGCCGCGAGCAGCGGCTTTCCGGCGCGGCCGGCCGCGGCGCTCGAATCGAGCGTGCCGGGCGTATTCGCCGTGGGCGACGTGCGATCGGGTTCGGTCAAGCGCGTGGGCGGCGCCATCGGCGAAGGCGCGGCCGCGGTCGCGCTGATCCATCAGCACCTGTCGCAGGCCTCGGCCGTGGCTTGAGGCGCGCATCCATCCGCCAAGCCAGGCCAAACACTTGCGCCCCGCACGCGTTCGAAAGGCCGCGTATATGCTGCCGGGCTCGCATCACATCACGGAGTGCAAGTAGATATGCCCGCATCACCCATCGAGGTCTATTCCTGGCCCACGCCGAACGGCCACAAGGTTCACGTCATGCTCGAGGAATGCGGCCTGCCGTACCACGCGCACCCCGTGAACATCGGCAAGGGAGATCAGTTCGCGCCCGAGTTCCTGCAGATCAGCCCGAACAACAAGATCCCCGCCATCACCGACCCCGACGGTCCCGATGGCAAGCCCATCTCGCTCTTCGAATCGGGCGCCATCCTCGTCTACCTTGCGGGCAAGACCGGCAAGTTTCTGCCTACCGGCGATCGCGAACGCTACGACGTGCTGCAGTGGCTCATGTTCCAGATGGGCGGCGTCGGCCCCATGCTCGGCCAGGCGCACCACTTCCGCCTGTACGCACCCGAGAAGATCGCCTATGCCATCGACCGGTACAGCAACGAAGCCAAGCGCCTGTACGGCGTGATCGACAAGCAGTTGTCGAAAAACAGGTTCATTGCCGGCAAGAGCTATTCGATTGCCGACATTGCAATCTTTCCATGGCTTCGCAGCTGGGAGAACCAGGGCATCACCCTCACTGACTTTCCGCACCTGAAGGCCTGGTTCGACGGCATCGCTGCGCGGCCCGCCGTGCAGCGCGGCGTGAAAGTGCTGGCCGACCTGCGCCAGCCGATCACCGGCGACAAGGAGCGCGAGATTCTTTTTGGCAAGACGCAGTACGAGAAACGCTGAGAAGTCCGAGAAGAGCCAATATCCGGGCTAGAATCAAAGGCTTGTCGGGGTGTAGCGCAGCCTGGTAGCGCATCTGGTTTGGGACCAGAGGGTCGAAGGTTCGAATCCTTTCGCCCCGACCATAGAAAACGCAATGCGGACAGTCACTCAAGTGGCTGTCCGCATTTTCGTTTCTGCGTGATGGTGTCCCTGTATGCCGTCGGCAGTGTTCACTTCGGGTGCGGGCCTTGCGCTCAAAAAAGGACCACCCATTCGCCGCGCAGGTATCGGTAGTGGTAGCTGGGCCCCGAAAAGGTAGTGCTGCGGCTGTAGCCCGCGCCAAAACGAAATACCTGCGAGCCCCTGACCGGACTTTGAAGGCTCAGGTCGAACAATCTCGTTGGTTGATTCAAATCGTGATTGATCGTCTCATTGCCAAGCCCCGCCGTCAGGGAAGCCGTCCATCCCTGGAAGCGGTGCCGCCAGCCGATCGCCAGCATCGACTCGCTGTAGCTCTTCGGATTGAAATAGGCTCTGTCCACGTCCTCACGGGTGCTTCGGTACGTTCGATAGCGCGCCTGCAAGGTCAGCCCCAGATCGAGTGACGGCTGATAGATCAGCCGCAGGCGGGCATGGTCCCGTCGGTTGCCGTCCGAAAAATATTGCTGCCCCAGCAGTCCGACCAGGGTCAAATGGCTTCCCAGCCCCTGGTCCACGGCAACCCCGACAAACGAAAAATCGATCCCGCGGTCCAGGGACTTCGGAGTTTCCACCCAGTCGCGGGTTACGAGAAACTCCACCGCGGTACTCTTCGTGGGTGACATGCGGTAACTGCCGTCCAGTGTCAGCAGCGTGTGTCCTCCCTGCTGAAACAGGCCGGCCTCCAGGGCCCCTCCATCGCCAGTCCTGGATTCGATCGAACGGGCTAGAAATGAAATCTTCTTTCCGGCCCTTTGCCAGCTATTTTGCTTGTATTGGTAGTCGGAGAGACGAAAACCCAGGTAGCGATCGGCATTCTCGAAAGCGGGGAAGAATTCGGCCGACACCCTCCTCGATTGAAAATTGTCGCTGTCGCTGGTCAGGAAAAATTCCGTGCCAAAAGCCATGTCGCTTGGTTTTTCCTTGCCTTTTTCTTCGTCGGCTTTACAGGGTCCAGCCAGCACCACGGCCCCAGAGAGGACGGCAATGGAATATCTCAATGCCCCCATCATTTCGTCCCCCAGGCCTTGGGCTTTCTGAACAGCTCATCCAGATATCCGAGAATACTGGCGGGCTGCAGCAGCAGGCTGTACAAGAGCACATAAACGAAGAAGCCCTGGATATTTTTTCGCACGACCAAGCCCGTTTTCTTGAACATTCTGCGTTCGATCGAAAACATCAGAAGACTCAACGCGAATGCCGCCGGTATCAGCGCGAGCGTCATTACGCCCACAATCCAGTAATAACCGAAAAGCGCGAATATGATTCCTGGAATGAATCCGATGGTGTATGCCAGATCCAGCCATGGAAATACCAGGTTCCAATAAATGAAAAATGTCGACAACCTGGGTTTGAAGAGGATTCCCGGGTGCTTGACAAAGGCCTCGGTCATGCCGCGTGCCCATCGCTGGCGCTGCTTGACCAACTGCCTGACGGTGCTGGGCACATTGGTAAACAAGCACGCATCCTCACAGTGACCCACCCGGTACCCGGCTTTCAGCAGGGCCCACGTCAGCACGATGTCCTCTCCCACGCACTCAGGCCACCCTCCAACCTCGATCAGCGCGGCCCGGTCGTAAATGGAAAACGCACCCTGCGCAACCAATGTGCCTTGGAACAGCGATTGCACCCGCTTGATTGCTGCGATACCGTGAAAATAGTCCCATTCCTGGCAGCGGGTAATCCAATTTTGCCTCGAGTTCCGGACCAGGATCTTTCCTGCGACGGCCCGGGTATTGGGTGGATCGGCCCGGTAACGCTCGACAATACTGGCGAGCGCTCCTCGGTACAGAAAAGAGTCGGCATCCACGGTAACAACCAGGTCATGCAAGACTTCCTTGAATCCGATATTCAAGGCCCGGGCTTTGCCTCCGTTTTTTTTCAGATCAACGAAGGTGAGCCAGGGGTACTGATCCTTGATTCGCTGAACGACAAGAGAAGTGTTGTCCGTGGATCCGTCATTGATCACGAGAACCTGCAGTTCGCCGGGATAATTCTGGCGCCCGATGCTGGCAAGCGTCTCCTCAATGGAGGCTTCCTCGTTGTAAGCGGCCACCAGAATTGAAATCGGGGGATAGACAGACAGCGGGGAATGCGTCGGCCTCTTGTCGAGCAGCAGGCTTATGGCCATGAAGGCATTCATGAAGCCCGGAATAATGGCAATTCCATATACCAGGAAAATGGCCAGCACGGCACCGAGGTAATTCTTCAAATCGGCCAGCCACGCCTCCGCAGCCCATATTGAAAATCCCATCCACGCGGTGGCACCAATTAACGCGATAAGGAATTTCCCCGAAACCGACAGGTAAAGCAATGGCAGTGCTTTTTGACCATCTTCGTTCATATCGCCCTTGATAGTTCCATGGAATGTAACGCTCAAGAAACGTGCTGAACAGTCTGTTCAACCCACTCGCGCAGCTTTGGCGCCACGCGGATTCGGTCAGACCCTCCCTGACTACGAAATTAGACTTCCCCCAATCAAACCCGATTCGGCTCCCGCACGGATTCGAACTACGGTCCCGCCCCGCGAGTCAAGGCGCGGAACTCGGTAGAATCCGCCGCTGCCGACTGAAGGTAAAGCATCTAAGTCGTTGATTTTCCGGGCTTCCCTCCAGCCTGGAATCTGCCCGTAGCTCAGTTGGATAGAGCACCTGCCTTCTAAGCAGGTTGTCGGGGGTTCGATCCCCTCCGGGCAGGCCATTTTGTTGCTCCACGTTCCCCCACAAAGTTTGTGACTCGAGGCAAACTCTGGCCATTCAGCGCGCATTGAGTAGATTTTTTCTCGGCCAATCTACCGTAGATCCCCAAAACCGGCGCGTGCCGCTCTATTCACTGGCCGTCAGCCCGCACTTCTGCGGGCCGCGCAGCAAGTTGCAGACTGCGCTTCCAGCTCATTTTGAAGATCTTGTTCACGATTCAAGCGGCGCGGTGGCTCAGTTCTACTTCGGCGCGGACACGCATGAGGCAAAGATGGCTCGCGCGTCGTCAGGGAGGAGAACGACGCGGTAAGCAAGGCGTATCAGCCTTCCGGCGTCATGGAAAAGCTGATCTCGGTGACGCCGGATCGGGATGTGGCGCGGGTCTGGCCTCCATGCATTCGCGCGATCGCGGCCACTATTGCCAGGCCGAGTCCGTGGTGCTCCGACGAATCGGTGCGAGACCGTTCCGCCCGAAAGAAGCGCTTGAAAAGATTAGGCAACACATCAGCGGAGACCGGCTCGCCCCGGTTGGCAACCTTGATCCAGACGCCATCGGGTTGCATGTCGATAGTAACCGCGATCGTGGAGCCGGGCGTCGCATACCGGCTAGCGTTGCTCAGCAGGTTCGACAATGCCCGACGCACCAGTGCGGCGTCGACGCCAATAGTCGCATCGCCGCTGACATGCACCTTCAGTCCGACGTCTTCCAGCGTGGCCTCATGAAAGTCCAGCACCGTGCGCACCTGGTCGGCCAGGCTGACCGGGGCCGAGCGGCGTGCAACCGCCCCACGGTCCGCGTGGGACAAAAAGAGCATGTCGATCACGATCGCAGAGACGCGCCTTGCTTCTTCGAGTGCCGACAGCAGGGCATCGCGTAGTTCCTCGACCGATCTGGGCCGCGCCAGTTCCACTTCCACCATCCCGATCAGGTTGGCCAGCGGCGTGCGCAGTTCGTGCGCGACATCCGCGTTGAACGATTCCAGTTGCTGATAGGCCTGCTCGGCCCGGTCGAGCACCGCGTTGAACTGCGCGACCCAAGGGGTGATTTCGGAGGCATACGGGGAGGGATCGATACGCCGTCCGGGGTGTGCCGGTCCCGTGGCTGCGGTCTGCCGAATCAGCTTCTTCAAGGGTTTCAGGCCCCGGCGCACCAGCAGCGCACCGGTCAGGGCGATCATTGCGGACCCCAGCACGACCGCGCCGACCAGCGTCCAGGCAAGCCGACTCAGGAGCCGGGAGTCTTCCTGGATGTCGATGCCGAGCTGCAGTTGCATGGTGGCCTCACCCGGCTGTGCCGGATGCTCTTCTGTCGGCTTCCACAGCCAGCGCGCGGATGCCCGGGTGGGCGTGGTCGAGTAGATGGTCTCGTCGCCGCGGCGAAGCACCAGGCTGATCTCGGCATGCGTGAGGAAGAAATCGTCCAGCTTGTGACGCAACCCGTCCGTCCCTGTATCGCCCCGCGACTCCTGGATCAGGTGCCTGATCAGTTCGGACTGGCGCTCGAACTCGCTGGCCTGCTTGACTTGAAAGCTCCACGCCGTGACGGCGTAGATCGCCACGCAGACGAGGCTGAGGCCGATCAAGGCCTGCGCCGCAAACCAAAGAGACAGCGCGGCCTGGATGGAGCCTGTGCTCTCGGTGTTGGAGGCCGCATCGGTTGCCGCTGACTTGACAACCACGAGGTCGGCTACGGCGCTGGACTCTCCGATGGTTTCGATGGCGTTCACGATCCGCTGCCCTGCCGGCTCTCCAGCACATACCCCATGCCGCGCACCGTGTGCAGCAACTTCTCTTCGAAAGGATCGTCGATCTTGCTGCGCAGCCGCCGGATGGCCACTTCCACCAAGTTGGTGTCGCTGTCGAAATTCATGTCCCACACCTGCTCAGCCAACTGCGTGCGCGACAGCACGTTGCCCTGGCGGCGCATGAGCAGGGTCAACAGCGCGAACTCCTTGGCGGTCAACTCGAGCCGATGTCCGTTGCGCGAGGCCTTGCGCGCAACCACATCGAGGCGCAGGTCCTTGAGCACGTAGTTCGACACCTCGTGCAACTTGCCGCGACGCAGGAGGGCCTGGATTCGGGCGAGCAATTCGGAGAAGGCGAACGGCTTGGCAAGATAGTCGTCCGCACCGCTTTGGAGTCCGCGCACCCGATCGGTTACTTCGTCACGCGCTGTCAGCATCAGCACCGGCATCGATCTGGATTTGCGCACTGCATCCAGCACCGCAAAGCCGTCGATGCCAGGAAGCATCACGTCGAGAACCAGAAGGTCGTAGTCCCCATCGATCGCAAGGCTGCGTCCCTCGATACCGGTGCGCGCGAGGTCGACCACGAAGCCGCTCTCGGTGAGTCCCTTCACGAGGTAATCGCCGAGCTTGTGTTCGTCTTCGATGACCAGTATGCGCATCGCCAAATGGTACGGCGCGAGGTCTCGTGCGTGGATTACTTCTTTGTAATCCAAGTGATGGGTGATTGGCGGACTGGCTTCCTAGAGTGCTTGCATGCCGGTCGACAGGCTGGCACCGCCGGCTCGGTTGTCGATCCAGGCGAGTTCAGTGCAGCTCACGAAATTGAGCCAACCGTTGAAGGAGACCATCATGAAGAACCGTCAAATCCTTTCGTTCGCACTCGCCGCAGGCGTGGGCGGCGCGTTCGTCGCACCGCTCGCGGCCTACGCGGAAGGTTCCTCTCACTTCGCGCCGAACGAAGCCGGCGTGGTCTACCACCCGGCCGAGGCCGGCGCCGCCAAGACCGATGCCCAGGTGGCGGCCGAACTGGAAGCCGCGCAGAAGCAGCCCAACTGGGACGCCGCGGCAAGGCTCGGTGCGCCCCTGCCAGCGCCCAAGGCCGACACGAGCAAGGCTCGTGCGCAGGCGCAACCCTGAGGGTTGTGCGCAGAACTGGATATACGCACGGGCCACCTGACACACCGCTCCAACCAGAATGCTGCGCATGTATCGGGTTCGCCTGTTCGTTCTCTGGATCGTGATGTTCGCCGTGCCCTTTCAGGGGTACGCGGCGGCAGCCATGGTCTTTTGCGGACCCGGACATGCCGGTGCGATGGCCGACATGTCTGTCGAGCTGTCCGGGGGGCATGACCATGCCCGGTCTCCGCATGCCGACGGGCGCAGCGACCATCACCACGAGGCGGCACAGGCCGCCAAGCCACCGGCGAAAGACGGCACCGACAAGACCGCAAGTGCGGAGCCTGACACGATGCACAAGTGCGGCACGTGCGGCGCGTGCCATGCCACGGCGCTGACCAGCACGTTGGACCTGGCCGTCTTCCACGATCTTCCGCACGCCGATCTGGTGGAGCCGGCCATCACGATGGTCACGCTCGCGCCGCGCGTACTCGACAAGCCTCCTCGCGCCTAACGCGTTCGTGCGCCTGTGACTCGCGTCACGGGCCGCCGCGGACGCTCATGCATCGCCTGCGTCATGCCCTTTCGGGCAGCTCGCACGCAATCCGTTCATGAACTTGCGAGAACCCCATGTTCCATTCATCGTCAGCCCGTTGGCTGGCTGTTTTCCCCGCTATGGTGGCACTGGCCGCCGTGGCCCAGCCTGCGCCCACGCCACCTCCCGCACCTACATCTGCTGGCTCGGCCGCGACCGCGGCACCGCCGCCAGTCCTGACCTTTAAATCCGCGCTCGAAGGCTATCAATCCTTTGCTGACGAAAAGCCCATCCCCTGGAAGGAGGCCAACGAGACGGTCTACCGCCGCGGTGGCTGGCAAGCCTACGCCAAGGAGGCGTCGGGCACCGGCACGGCTGAGGCCGAATCGCCCAAGGGCGCAGCCGCTGCACCTGCCACGCAGCCAGGCCATTCCATGCCTATGCCTGCGAAGAAGGAGAAGCCATGAAGCGCGCCTTGCGTTTGACGGCCATCGCCGTCGCAGCCGCATTTCTGGCCGGGTGCGCCTCGGTCGATATCGACGACGCCCTGAAGGACACGAACACCAATGCCAAGCAGTTCACCGGCGGCAAGCTCGAACTCAGCCGGACCCAGGAGCAGCGTGATCGCCGCTCTGCGTTGACGCAGGAACTGCTGGCCAAGCCGCTGTCGCAGAACGATGCGGTGCAACTCGCCCTGGCCAACAGTCCCTCCGTCCAGGCCCTGATTGCCCAGAGCTGGGGCGACATTGCTGCCGCAAACCAGAGCAGCCGGCTGCCCAACCCGATCTTCACGTTCGAGCGCATGCGCCTGAACAGCGAACTCGAGCTCGGACGTCTGTTGTCCTTCGGGCTGGTGGACCTCATCTTGCTGCCGCAGCGCTTGTCGATCTCGAAGAGCCAGGCCAACCAGGCCAATGTCCAGCTGACAGGCGCCGTGGTCGACCAGGTCACCCAGGTCAGACAGACCTGGGTCCGTGCCGTCGCCGCACAGCAATCGTTGCAGTACGCGGAGCAGGTCAACAAGTCAGCCCAGGCCAGCGCCGAGCTCGCACGCCGGATGCAGCTCATCGGCAACTTCAGCAAGCTCCAGCGCGCGCGCCAGCAGGTGTTCCATGCAGACGCAACCACTCAGCTCGCCTCCGCGCAGCACGCCATGACGGCCGCGCGCGAGGAACTGATCCGTGTCCTGGGACTGGACGATGCCCAGGCCGCCAAGCTGACCTTGCCCGAGCGTTTGCCCGACCTGCCGAAGGCACCTCGCGAGGCGAAGGAAGTCGCAGCCACTGCGACGGAGCAGCGTCTCGATGTCCAACTCGCCCGCGCCCAGCTGGATGTGGCAGGCAAGTCGCAGGGCATCAACCTGCTGTCGACCTTCATCGACGTCGAAGTGGGTGGTCGTCGCGACACAGTGTTCGACAACGCGGAGGGCACCAAGAGCACCCGGCGTGGCTTCGAGCTCGACATCCGGTTGCCGCTGTTCGACTGGGGTTCTGCGCAACGCGATGCATTGAACGCTCAGTCCCTGGCCGCGGCCAACCGATATGACGCCACCGTGCGCGGCGCTTCTTCGCAGTTGCGCGAAGGCTACTCGGCCTACCGCACGGCCTACGACATCGCGCGGCACTACCGCGACGAGATCGTGCCGCTGCGCCAGGCCATGGCCGACGAAAACGTGCTTCGCTACAACGGCATGCTGATCGGCGTCTTCGAACTGCTGGCCGAAGCGCGCGACCAGATCTCCAGCGTGACCAACGCCATCAACGCCCAGCAGCAGTTCTGGCTGGCCGACGCCGCCCTCGCGGCTTCCGTGATGGGCAAGCCCACGTCCATGGGCGCCGCGACGGCCAGCTCGGGTGGCGAAGGCGCCTCCACTGGCGCCGCCCACTAGTGCCCCCGGGGCTCATCAACGATTTGAACGACATGACCAACAGACGCAATTTCCTGAGCGGTGCCGGTGCCATCACGGGCGCCATTGCAACCGCGAGCGTGAGCAAGGTGGCCATGGCCGCCTTGCCCGAGCCTGTGCTCCAGACGACGCCCAACACCATGCCTCCGCTGATGCCCTCGAGCGGACGCCCCTACAACCCCGTGGTCACGCTCAACGGCTGGACCCTGCCCTGGCGCATGAACAATGGCGTGAAGGAGTTCCACCTGGTGGCCGAGCCCGTGGTGCGCGAGATGGCGCCGGGCTTCAAGGCCAATCTGTGGGGCTACAACGGCCAGTCGCCCGGCCCCACCATCGAAGTGGTGGAAGGCGACCGGGTGCGGATCTTCGTGACCAACAAGCTGCCGGAGCACACCAGCATGCACTGGCACGGCCAGCGCCTGCCCAACGGCATGGATGGGGTCGCAGGCCTGAACCAGCCGCCGATCCGTCCGGGCAAGACCTTCGTCTACGAATTCGTGGCGCGCCGTCCCGGCACCTTCATGTACCACCCGCACGCGGACGAGATGACGCAGATGGCGATGGGAATGATGGGTTTCTGGGTGACGCATCCGAAGGCCGAGCATCCGCTGATCGAGAAGGTCGACCGCGACTTCGTGTTCCTGCTCAACGCCTACGACGTGGAGCCCGGCAGCGCCACGCCCAAGATCATGACGATGCTGGACTTCAACCTGTGGTCCTGGAACAGCCGGATCTTTCCCGGTATCGACTCGCTCAACGTCAGGCTCAACGACAAGGTGCGCATCCGCATCGGCAACCTGACGATGACAAACCACCCGATCCACCTGCATGGGCACGAGTTTCTGGTCACGGGCACCGATGGGGGACCGACACCCAAGAGTTCCAGGCAGTACGAGGTGACCACGGACGTGGCGGTCGGCCAGATGCGCCAGATCGATTTCCTGGCCGACGAAGAAGGCGACTGGGCCTTCCATTGCCACAAGAGCCATCACACGATGAACGCCATGGGCCACGACGTGCCGACCATGATCGGCCTGGACCACAAGGACGTCGCCAAGCAGATCTCGAACCTGGTGCCGGACTACATGGTCATGGGCGAGCGCGGCATGGCCGACATGGCCGAGATGGAGATGCCGATCCCGGACAACACCGCGCGAATGATGACGGGCGAAGGCCCCTTCGGCTCGGTCGAGATGGGCGGCATGTTCAGTGTGGTCAAGGTGCGCAAAAACCAGAAGGCCGGTGACTACTCCAATCCCGGCTGGTTCAAGCACCCAAAAGGCACGGTCGCCTACGAACTGGACGGCCCGCCGCCGGAAACCCCGCGCCAGCGCGGCGCCGGCGCAGCCGCGATGCCCGCTCGGAACATGCCCGCCAAGAACATCGAAGTTCAGATCCGCAAGCCCGCCAGCGGTCATTCCGGCCACTGACATTTTTTCCACTCCCCTCAAACCTTCCAACCTCTCAAAGGAAAACCATGAAACACACCTTCCGCAACACCACTCTCGCTGCACTGCTCGCACTGGCCGCCGCCGGCGCTTCGGCGTCGGGCACCCATGCCGGTGGCCACGGCCACGATGCCGACGAGGCGATCGGCAAGCCCGGCGTGGCCACCAAGGCGACGCGCACCATCAACGTCGACATGACCGACAGCATGCGCTTCACGCCGGCCAACATCAGCGTCAAGCAAGGTGAGACCGTGCGCTTTGTCATCAAGAACTCTGGCCAGCTCAAGCACGAACTCGTGATCGGGACCGAGAAGGAGCTCAAGGAGCACTACGAAGTCATGAAGAAGAACCCGGAGATGGAGCACTCCGATCCGAACATGGTGACGCTGGCCGCGGGCAAGACCGGCGAGATCGTCTGGCAGTTCACCCAGGCCGGAAAGGTCGACTTCGCTTGCCTGCAGCCGGGCCACTACGACGCCGGCATGAAGGGCGCCGTGAACGTGACCAAGACCGGGAAGTAAGCGCCAAACGCGCGCCGCGGGCCTCTATCGGGACGCGGCGGGCTTCAATTTCATTCATATCCAAGGAGATTCTCATGTCGAACATTCGCATCGCACTCTTGGCATTCGTTGCCACACTCTCGTTCGCTGGCACGGCCAGCGCGCAATCTTCCAAGTCCGACATGCCGGGCATGTCCGAGAAGGCGCCGGCCGCCGGCGCAGCGGATGCTGCCGCGGCGTCGGATCTCACCGAAGGCGAGATCCGCAAGGTGGACAAGGACAACAAGAAGCTCACGATCAAGCACGGCCCGCTCAAGAACCTGGACATGCCTGGCATGACGATGGTGTTCGGGGTCAAGGACGACGCCATGCTCGACAAGGTCGAGACCGGCGTCAAGGTCCGCTTCCAGGCGGAAAAGATCGACGGAAAGATCATGGTCACGAAGATCGAATCAGCTCGCTGAGCGCATCTTCACCAGGCGCTGTGCAGGAATGACATCTGGCTCGCCGCAGGCTCCCTGCACTGTTTCGAGGACGCGCGCCCGAACGATCTGCTCCACCGGTGCGAAAGACTGCCACGGCATATCCTGTTGAACAAGTCGCGCCTCTGCGATGGTGAGGACTACGTGACGACCCAGAATATTAGGGCCGGCTGCTTCTCACCGATGCACGTCTACAACCGTGGCAGCTTCATCGAAGAGATTGAATTGCAGGAAGACGGCCGGCTCCTACGAACTTGCCGGACAGCGCTTCGCGATCCCGGTCGATCGCTCCACGGGCAGCGCCACGCGCACGTCGTGATGCTGAATCCGGCGACATCCGCCGAGTTGGGCGACATCGTTTCGGCCAACGTCGACAGGTGCGGCACAACCATTCGCGTGTTGTCGCATGCACAACTGCCACCCGGCTGAATCGGCCTGCGCACGATCTCCGGCCATCTTTGCAGCCAGCCTCCCGCCAAACCTGAGCACCCCATGAAATTGTTCGCGCCTCTTTTGCTAGCCGCTCTCGGCGGATTGTCCTCCGGCTTTTCTTTCGCGGCCGATCCTGCCCTGCCAGCGCCGATCGACAGAGTCCCCGCCAAATCGGCAAAACCCGACATTGCGAACGGCGAAGTCGTCTTCAATGGCAAGTCATGCGCCGCGTGCCACAGCGGGGATGGAAACTCGGCTATCCCCGCCAATCCCAAGCTGGCCCAGCAGCATCCTGAGTACCTGCTCAAGCAACTGCAGGAGTTCAAATCCGGCAAGAGAAAAAGCGCAGTCATGAGCGGCATGGCGGCGATGCTTTCCGAGCAGGAAATGCGCGACGTCGCCTGGTTCCTGGGCTCCAAGCCCATCAAGCCGGGGTTTGCGAAGGACAAGGATCTGGTGGCGTTGGGCGAGAAGATCTATCGCGGCGGCGTCGGGGACCGCAGTGTGCCGGCCTGCGCGGGCTGTCACAGCCCCAACGGGGCGGGCATCCCGATCCAGTACCCCCGACTGGGCGGACAACACGCCGAATACATCGCCGCGCAGCTGACCGCGTTTCGCGATGGAGGGCGACTCAACAGCGTGCCCATGAGCGGCGTTGCAGCGAAGCTCAACGATCGCGAGATCAAGGCTGTGTCCGATTACATCGCGGGGCTTCATTGAATGACGCCATGCGTCCAGAGCTGCCCTCGCCTCAGGAGGTAGGCATGTATGTGACGGGACGATGGGTTTCAACCAATGTTGTCGGCACGATGTTCGTCGCCTGGCTCGTTGGAGTTGTCATCTTCGTGGCCGTCATCGTGTGGCAGCGCCGGAAGTCCTGGTGGAGCGAGCGTCTGACAGACATCGCGTCCGCCGCCGGCCAGTCTTAGAGGCCCGGCGGCGTCCTTGTCTGTATGCATTCAGCCCCCCTTGCGTCTGCCTCGCAGAGACAAGTCACGAGGACGCTGACCAACTGTTCCTGCGATTCGCTTCGCCCGGCCTCTTGAAAAGCCTGAATGCAAGAAACCACGCCGTTGAAGGATTTGATGCCAGTCGCTTGACCTTCACACGATGTCAAGCCTGAAACTGGAACCACTTTCAATCAAGGAGTCTCTCATGCAAGAGTTCGTCATCCAGTCAATGTCCTGCGGTGGCTGCGCGAGCCGGATCGCCCAGGCCGTCAAGAATCTGGACGCCGCAGCGAAGATCGAAGTCGACCTGCCGACCAAGACGGTGCGCGTCGACAGCGCCGAAGACCGCGCATCTGTGATCGCGGCCCTGACGGAAGCCGGCTACCCGCCGAAGTGATCCGCAACGCACGGGACATCGGCCTCAATCGGCTGTAGTGGCGCTATGCGGCGCGGGGTTTGAGGAGATTCGCGAGGGCCTTCTGGTCTTCGGCCAACTGGATGCGCATGAGCTGAAGCACTCGCAGGGCGAGGCCGGACAGCGGCTGCCCAGGGGGAAGCACCAACACCCCCGCGAAGGAGACTTCCAGGGACAGCGGACGGATGGCCAGGCCGCGTTGGGCGTATTCCATTGCGGTGACCGGATTGACGAACCCGATGCCCATCCCGCTCAAGGCCATCTCGCACACGCTCGCCGCGTAGGGGGTCTCGACCAGCACGCTCAACCCGACGTTGCACTCCGCCAAGGCGCGTTCCAGACGTCGCCGGGATGCGTCCTCGGGGTTGAGTGCAAGGAATGGCTCTTCCGCGAGCTGATGCGGCTGGATGGCCCTGGCCTTGGTCAGGCGGTGCTTCGCATGCATCACAACTACACCCGGGAAGCGCGCGAACTCGGAGTGCTCCAGGCCTGTCGTCGGCATCTCGTCGGCCATCAGCCCGAAGTCGACCTGCCGCCCCTGCACGGCCTCGTGCACCTCCCGCGAGCTGAGCACCTGCAGCGAAATCTGCGGCCGGGCGTCGCTGTCCCGGCGCTCGGCCACCAGCCGCGACAGGACTCGCGGGACGAAGGTCAGGCCGAAGGCCGGATAGACCGCCATGCGCAGCGTGTTGACGCCAAAGCGCTTGAGGCTGCGCATGCGGTGCTCGATGCTGCTGAGACCCACGAAGACGCGCTCGACCTCGACCAGCAAGGCATGCGCTTCGGGCGTGGGCTGCAGCCGGCCCCGCAGCCTGCGAAACAGCGGGAATCCCGCCGCTTCCTCGAGCCTGCGCAACGACTGGCTGATGGCGGGCTGCGTGACGCCCAGGAGCGCGGCCGCCTTGCTCGCGGAGCCGACGGACATCACGGAACGGAACACCTCGATCTCTCGGAGCAACATATAACAACCGCTTATGGAGAAAGAATTTCGAGCGCGAATCAGATTATCCCTGTCGTCCTAGAGTTGGCGTCTTCAGCCACCTTCCGGAGAAGCGACATGAAACTTCAAACAGTTCTTGCAGTGACCGTCCTCGCATGTGCCGCGCCTGCATGGGCGCACGATTTTTCCGGCGACATCGCCAGGTTCCGGACCATCGCCGCCACCAAAAAGCCCGATAGTCAGCAGGCGCTGGCCGCGAAGCTCGCGCTGGAGCGTGCGCAGGGCGAGATGGAGCAGTCGGACGTGAAGATGGTGTTGCGCATCCGCTCGATGACCAACGCCGGCCTGCGCGCCATCGGCGAACAACCGGCCTTCCTCACCAGCGAGTACAAGCGCCTGGAGGCGGCACTGGCCAATCCGAAGACCAACGACCCGGCCAAGATCGCCGCGGCCAAGGAAACCTTCGCCCGTCTGTCGGTGGAGATGAAGGTCTACACCGATCTCGAGAACATGGCCGTCGACCAGATGAAGCAGGCGCTGCAGCTCATCGAATCCGCACCTGCCAACTGATCGCACGTCCAACGAACAGCCCCGTCTTTCATCGTGAACTCTTCCATCCCCAATCTTGGCACCTCTCCTCGTGGTGCATTCGCCAGCCTGGTCCCGCCGGTGTGGCGTGCCTCCACGGTCGTCTTCGATTCACTCGACGATTTCGTGAATCGCCGCACCCGTCTGCCGGATGGCTTCAGCTACGGCACCACGGGCACGCCGACGCAGCGCGCCCTGGAGACACGCATCGCCGAACTGGACGGTGCCGCACATTGCGTCGTCTTTCCCTCCGGGCAGGCGGCGATCTGCAGCACGCTCCTGGCGTTGCTCAAGAAGGGTGATCACCTGCTGATGACCGACGCCGCCTACGGCCTGGCCAAGTCCTTCGCCGTCGAGCGGCTGCAAGCGCTCGGCATCGAGGTCGAGTTCTATCCGCCGCGGATCGGTGCGGACATCGAACGCCTGGTGCGTCCGAACACGCGCCTCATCTGGCTGGAGTCCCCCGGCACGGTGACGATGGAAGTGGAAGACGTGCCGGCGATCACCGCCGTGGCGCGTGCCCGTGGCGTACTGACCGCCATTGACAACACCTGGGCCAGTCCGCTGGGATTCGCGGCCTTGGCACGTGGCGTCGACCTGTGCATTCACGCCTGCACCAAGTACATGGGCGGCCATTCGGACGTGTTGATGGGCAGCATCGCGACCAACGACGAAGGTCTGTACAAGTCCTTGCGCGGACTCCAGTCGCAGATGGGACTGGCCGTGAGCCCTGAGGACTGCTTCCTGGTTGCCCGAGGTCTGGACACGATGCAGGTGCGCATGGAGCGCCAGGCGACCAGCGCACAGTTGATCGCCGAGCGGCTCGCAGCGCATCGCCTGGTGCGCCGGATGCTCTTTCCCGCGCTGCCCGGCGCGCCGGACCATGCGCTCTGGGCGCGTGACTTCAGGCAGTCCGGCTGCGTGATGTCGCTGCAGCTGCTGGACGGCCCCTACGACGCTTACCGGGCGCTGTTCGGGAATCTGAAGCTGTTCTCCATCGGTGCCAGCTGGGGAGGTGTGCGCAGCATCGCTGCTTTCTATCCGGCGGAAGAGCTGGCCAAGCGCAATTTCTGCGACGTCCGAGGCCCTGTCATCCGTCTGTCGATCGGCCTGGACGATCCCCAAGCGCTGCTTGACGAGTTGCAAGGCGCCTTGCGCGCCTGCGAAACGAGTTTCAACCTCTGATTCACGCCATCTGGAGCCCGCGATGCCCCTCAAGCCGACCTTTCACACTGCGTTGATTCGCTCCTTTCTCGCCGTAACAGGCCTCGCGCTGTGCGCCGGCGTCGCCGCGCAAACCGCGCCGCCGCTGGAGGGCACGCTCAAGAAGATCAAGGACACCGGGACGATCACGGTGGCCACGCGAGGCGCTTCCATCCCGTTCAACTACCTGGATGACAACAACAAGCAGGCGGGCTTTGCCTGGGAGATCGCGCAGCGCGTGGTCGACCAGGCGAAGAAGGACCTCAAGCTTGCGAAATTGGACGTCAAGGCCCTGGAAGTCACGCCGCAGACGCGCATTCCGCTGGTGGCCAACCAGACCGTCGATCTGGAGTGCAGCTCGACGACGAACAACGCGGAGCGGCAGAACCAGGTGTCGTTCTCGACGACGTTCTTCGTCGTTGGCGCACGGCTGCTGGTGCGCAAGAATTCCGGCATCAAGCACTGGTCCGACCTTGTCGGCAAGAACGTCGTGGTCAGTGCGGGCACCACCGCGGAGCGCATGCTGCGGCAGCTCAACGAGAAGAACAAGTGGGGCATCAACATCATCCTGGCCAAGGACATCAACGAGAACTTCCTGACCGTGGAGACGGGGCGCGCAGTGGCAGCGACGCAGGACGACATCATTCTCTTCAGCAACATCGCTCGCGCCAGGAACCCGGCGGATTGGGAAGTGGTCGGTGTGCCGCAGCAAAAGGAAGCCTATGGCTGCATGCTGCGCAAGGGAGACGTCGCCTTCAAGAAGCTCGTCGACGGCGTGATCACCGGAATGATGCGCTCCGGCGAATTCGCCTCGCTGTACGAGAAGTACTTCCTGAAGCCCATCGCGGTGAAGGGCAGCGTGACGGTCAACTTCCCGATGTCGCCCGACATGCAGGAACTCTTGCGTCACCCGAACGACCAGCCGCTGTAAGGCGCCGAACGCCACAAGTTCGACCACCGCTTCACGAACCGTCTCCAAGCACTTTCAAGATGCACTACACCTGGGATTGGCTGATCTTCTTCAAACCCTCGGTCACGGGTGAAGGCATGTACGGCCTGATGCTGCTGCGCGGGTTGCTGTGGACGGTCGTGTTGTCGTTGCTGGCCTGGACGCTGGCGCTGGGCATCGGCCTTTTCGCCGGCGTGGCCCGGACCTTGCCGAGCCGCACGGCGCGATACCTGTCCACGGCCTACATCCACTGCTTTCGCAACACACCGCTGCTGGTGCAGCTTTTTCTCTGGTACTTCGTGGTGCCGGAGCTGCTGCCCGTCGAATGGGGCAATGCACTCAAGCAGATGAACCCGACCACGAACCAGTTCCTCACCGTGCTGGTAGGCCTGACGCTGTACACCGCCGCGAAGGCCGCCGAGCAGGTGCGCGCGGGCATCGAGTCGGTGCCGCGCAGCCAGAAACAGGCTGCCATGGCGCTCGGACTGGGCACCACGGCGGCCTATCGCCACGTGATCCTGCCGCAGGCCTTGCGCACCGTCATTCCTCCGCTGACCTCGGACTTCCTGAACGTGTTCAAGAACTCGGCCGTCGCGCTCACCATCGGCCTCATGGAGCTGACCGGGCAGACGCGCCAGTTCAGTGAGTTCAGCGCGCATCCCTTCGAGGCCTTCATTGCGTCGACGTTGATCTACGTGGCCATCACTTATGGCGTGATCGTGCTGATGCGCCACGTCGAGCGCCGCACGCGGGTGCCTGGCCTGCTGGGAGCCGCGTGATGGGCTACGACTTCGACTGGGCCTCTCTGCAGCGCGCCTGGCCCTATCTGATGCAGGGCCTGCAGATGACCGCCTTCCTGGTGGTGGTCTCGATGGCGGCCGGCGTCGCGCTGGGGACCTTGCTGGCCATCACCCGGATCTTCGCGCCGCGTCCGATCGCGGCGCTGGTGGCCGGGTATGTGAACCTGTTCCGCTCGATCCCGCTGATCCTCACGATCCTGTGGATCTACTTCCTGATGCCCGTCCTGCTGCGGGCCGTGACCGGAGATGCGAACCTCGGCGTCGGGCCGATCTATGCTGCGCTCGTGGCGTTCGTGCTCGCGGAGTCGGCCTACTACTGCGAGATCATTCGCGCCGGGATCGGCAGCGTGCGCGCGGGCCAGATGCAGGCGGCGCAGTCGCTCGGCATGTCGCCGTGGCAGGCCCTGCGCCACGTGATCCTGCCGCAGGCGTTTCGCAACATGACGCCCTCGCTCATCAACCAGACCATCGCCCTGCTCAAGGACACCTCGCTGGTCTACGTGATCAGCCTGAACGACTTCCTCGGGGCGGCCAGCAAGGTGGGACAACGCGACGGGCGCGTGGTCGAGATCTACATTCTGGTCGCTGTCGTCTATCTGGTGCTGTGCACGGCAGGCGCCTGGTGGGTCACCTGGCTGCAGCGGCGCAAGGCCGCGGCTGCGATCTGAATGAACTCCATGATCGAAATCAACGACGTCTCCATTGCACGGGCGTTGTCCATGGACCCGATCGTCATGCTGTTCGACGAGCCGACCTCGGCGCTCGACCCGGAGATGGTGGGCGAGGTGCTCGACGTCATGGTGAAGCTCGCGCGCGAAGGCATGACGATGATGGTAGTGACCCACGAGATGGGCTTTGCCCGGCAGGTCAGCGACCGGGTGATCTTCATGGACCAGGGACGCATCGTCGAAGACTGCTCGAGCGAGGCGTTCTTCGGCCGTCCCGAGAGCCGGCCACCGCGCGCCCAGGACTTTCTCTCCAAGATGCTCGCGCACTGAAGGTCGAAGAAGCACCGAACCCTTCCCAGACAAGCCCAACCGCCTCCCAAAGGAAACACATGAAATCGATCAAGACACTGGTGCTCGCCAGCACCCTGGCGTTCTCGGGCCTGGCCCTCGCACATGGCGACGAGGATCACAGTGCGTCGAGCGGACCGGTACGCAAGGAGCAAAAAGAATGGGGCATCGCGGGCGATGCGAGTGCGGCCAGGCGAACGCTGGAATTCAAGATGAATGACAGCATGCGCTTCACACCCAATCGCATCCAGGTCAAGCAGGGCGAGACCGTCAAGCTCGCCATCCACAATGAAGGAAAGGCCATGCACGAGTTCGTGATCGGAACGAAGAAGGAGCTCGACGACCATGCCGCACTCATGATGAAGTTCCCGGGCATGGCGCATTCCGAGCCCTACATGGCGCACGTCGCTCCTGGCAAGACCGGCGAGATTGTCTGGACCTTCAATCGTGCGGGCGAATTCGATTTCGCCTGCCTCATCGCGGGGCACTATCAAGCAGGCATGGTCGGCAAGGTCAAAGTGGCGGCGGCCGCAGGATCTTGAGGGCGACGCCGGGGGACACGCCGTGGTGAGAAACGCTACTCCACCTTCACCGTCCGCAGTCGGAGCGCGTTGCCGATCACGCTGACCGACGACAGCGCCATCGCCGCAGCGGCAACGACCGGCGACAGGAGCATGCCGAAGAAGGGGTAGAGCACCCCGGCCGCAAGCGGGATGCCGGCCACGTTGTAGGCGAACGAGAGGAACAGGTTCTGGCGGATGTTGCGCATGACGGCGTGCGACAGCGTCCTCGCGCGAACGATGCCCATCAGGTCGCCCTTGAGCAGCGTGATGCCGGCGCTTTCCATCGCCACGTCGGTGCCGGTGCCCATCGCGATGCCAACCGTGGCGGCGGCAAGCGCTGGCGAGTCGTTGACGCCGTCGCCGCCCATGGCCACGACCCGGCCCTCTTTCATCAGGCGCTGCACGACCGCGACCTTGTCCTCGGGGAACACCTCGGCAACGACTTCGTCGATGCCCAACTGTTTGCCCACAGCTTCGGCCGTCGTCTTGCCATCGCCCGTGAGCATGACGATGCGAATACCTGCAGCCTTCAGCAGCTGGAGCGCCTGGGGCGTCGTGGCCTTGATGGGGTCGGCGATTGCGACGAAGCCGGCGAGCTTGCCATTGACGCCGACGAAGATGACGGTGGCCGCCTTGGCGCGCTGCTCTTCCGCAGCCTGGTTCAATGGCGCCGATTCGATGCCGCTCTCGGCCAGGAACTTCGCGCTGCCCGAGACCACCTGCTGTCCGTCGACCGTGCCGACCACACCCTTGCCGACGGGCGAGTCGAAGTCCGTGACGGCGGACAGGTTCAACTTTCCCTCCTGCGCCGCGTTCACGATGGCCAGGGCCAACGGGTGTTCACTGGCCCGCTCGACGCTCGCGAGCTTCTGCAGTACGTCGTCCTTGCTGAAACCCTCGGTCGGTTCGACGTGGACGACTTTCGGCCGCCCCTCGGTCAGCGTTCCGGTCTTGTCGAGCACCAGCGTGTCGACTTTTTCCATGCGCTCGAGCGCTTCCGCATCGCGGACAAGCACGCCGTGCTGCGCGCCCTTGCCGACCCCGACCATGATGGACATCGGCGTGGCCAGGCCCAGCGCACACGGACAGGCAATGATGAGAACGGCGACCGCCGTGATGAGGGCGTAGCTGAACGCCGGCGGGGGGCCCCACACCAGCCAGACGCCGAACGTGATGACCGCGATCAGGATGACGATCGGCACGAACCAGCCCGCAACCTGGTCGGCCATGCGCTGGATGGGCGCGCGGCTGCGCTGGGCCGCCGCCACCATGTGAACGATTTGCGAGAGCAGCGTATCCGCGCCGACCTTCTCGGCGCGCATGACGAAGCCCCCGGTCTGGTTGAGCGTTCCGGCAGTCACCTTGGAGCCGACCGCTTTTGCCACGGGAATGGGTTCGCCCGTGACCATCGACTCATCGACGTTGCCCTTGCCGTCGGTGAGTTCGCCGTCGACCGGGACCTTCTCGCCAGGTCGCACGCGCAGGAGGTCACCGACCTGGATGGCATCGACCTGAACGGTTTCGTCCGAACCATCGGCCTTCACCTTGATCGCGGTCTTCGGCGCAAGCCCGAGCAGGGCCTTGATGGCCCCGGACGTCTTCTCGCGCGCTCGAAGCTCGAGCACCTGGCCCAGCAGCACCAACACCGTGATCACCGCCGCAGCCTCGAAGTAGACCTGAACGGCACCGCCTTGCAGCCGAAGTTCAGCCGGAAACAGCCCGGGCGCGACGGTCCCGACGATGCTGTAGATCCAGGCCGCTCCGGTGCCCAACGCGATGAGCGAGAACATGTTCAGGCTTCGGTTCCTCACCGATGCCACAGCACGCACGAAGAAGGGCCAACCTGCCCACAGCACGACCGGTGTTCCCAGCAGCAATTGCACCCAGTTCGAGGGCTGCTGCGCGATGAGGTGGTGGATATTGAAGAGGTGTCCGCCCATCTCCAGGGCAAAGACCGGCACCGTGAGCGCCATGCCGACCCAAAACCGCTTCGTCATGTCCCGCAGCTCGGGGCTCTCGCCCTGCTCTGCCGTCGCCAGCACCGGCTCGAGCGTCATCCCGCAAATCGGGCAGTTGCCCGGACCCATCTGACGCACCTGAGGGTGCATCGGGCAGGTGTACTCGACCTGACCCTGGTCGCCCTCGGCCGCCGGCTTGGCGGCAGCGTGCGCATGGGCGTGGTGGCTGTGGCCATGGTGGGCATCGTCCATCACGGTGCCGTCTGGCATGACGTGCTGGCCTTCGTGAGGTCGTCCGTCCGGCGCCGGTTTTGTCGGGGGCGGGCGGATGGGGTCATGGGTCGTTACGTTGCTGGGTCGCATCGCGCTCTCCTGTTGTTGTGGCTAGTTTCAACCTTCCCATGGTTGGAAGGTCAAGAGGCGCTACCGAAACGCCAATACCGAGGCAATCCAGAGGCCGCCACCGGCCAGAAATGCCCAGCACAACCAGAACAGCAACCGCTCCCACCAGGCCGGTGGACTTTCGCGGCCTTCGAGCCGGTACTTCAGTGTCATCCCTGCGCCATGGACCAGCAGACCCACGCCGAGCAATGGGACGGCGTAGGGCCGAATGGCCTCTGGGGCAATGAGCGCCAAACCGGCGCCCAAAACCATGGCGCCGAGACCGGAAGCGAGCTCAGCGCCCCGTGTGGCTGTTGACCGGCCGGCCACGGTCGTCTTTCGAGAAATGCGGAATGAACCGTGGCGTGGCAGCCGCGTAATCGCGCCACGCGTCGCCGAATGCGGCTTCCGAGTCGCGCTCCTCGGAGATGGCCAACCGCACATACATCGCCACGAGCACCGGGAACATCGCCATCGTCAGCAGTGTCGGCCATTGCAGCAGGAAGCCGAACATGATGAGCACGAAGCCGATGTACTGCGGATGGCGCACCAGTCGGTACGGTCCCGCGGTCGCAAGCGCATGACGCCGCTGGGCATGATAGAGCACGTACCAGGCCTTCGAGAGCAGCATGAAACCAGCGAAGAGCACGACGATGCTCAGGATGTGGAGTACACCGAGGTGCGGATTGCCATGCCGACCGGTCAGCAGCCACCATAGGTGACCGGCGTCGTGACCGAACAGGTTGACACCCGGAAACTTCGAGCCCAGCCAGCCCGACAGCAGGTAGATGGTCAGCGGGAAGCCGTACATCTCCGCGAACAGCGCGACGATGAACCCGGAGTAGGCGCCGAAGCTGCGCCAGTCGCGCAGGGTCGTCGGCTTGAAGAAGCTGTAGGCGAACCCGACGAAGATGGCCGAGTTGAGAACCCCCAGGTCCCACAGGCCGTAGTCATTGTCTGGGGTGTTCATCGTCAGCCTTTCTTGAGTGGCTGCCGTGGTGGTGGCCATGGTGCATGAAGAGGTGCATCAGCGGGCACGCCAGCAGAAGTGCGAACGGCAAGACGCCCAATACATGGGCGCGGTGTTCGGTGAACAGAAGAAAACCGCCGACTGCCGATACGACGAGCAGCACTACGCCTCCGCGCGAGCGCCAGAACGGGGGCGGTTCGTGGTTCATATCGCCCATGGCCTTGCTCCTTGCGGCCGACGGCTACTTGGCCGCCGGTGGCTTCATCCCGTCGCGGTCCATCATCATCTGCATCATCATTTCCATCATGTCCATGCGCTTGCCCATCATCTCGGGAGACATGCGCGCGCCGCCTTTGCCGTCGGAAGTGTGCATTTGGCCCATCATCGCCATGCCGTCCTGCATGGCCTTCATGTGTTCGCCCATCAACGCCTGGCGTTCGTCCGGCGTCTTCGCGTCCATCATCTTTTGGTGCATCGCCTGCATGGACTTCATCTGCATCTCCATCTGCACAGGTGGTACTTTGGGCGCCTTCGACGTTCCAGACGTTGGCGCTACCGCGTTCGCAGGGTGATGGGCACCATGGTCCTGCGCGGATTGCGCCAGTGCGCCGCTCGAAAGCGCCGCGGTGATGGTGAGAAGAAGAATTGAGCGCATAGAGGGCCTCCGGCTTGTTAACCAAGTTTCGGGACACCCAGCGCTCCGCAGCTTGCGCTAGGTCAAGGCAGAAGGCTCGCGGCGCGCCTGGATTGGCTGAGAGGCATCTCCAACCTCCAAGGAGAATTCATGAACCACACGTCGCCTTCGATTCAGGAAAGCGGCGCACCGTCGACCGCGCTTCGCACAGGAGTGGCGCTGGCCACCACCGTCGCGGTTTTCTATGCCCTGTGCACCCTGGCCTGGGTCGCTGCACCCGGCCCGTTTCTGAGCTTCATGAACAGCCTGTTCCATGGCATGGACTTCTCCGTCCTCAGTCGGCCCGCGCCCTTTTCGGTGCGCGGCTTTGTCGAAGCCTTTCTCGTGATGAGCCTGTGGGCGTTCCTGGCGGGCTCTTTCTTTGGATGGCTGCGCCCGCGTCTCGGCGCGTAGGCACTTTCAAAGCCCGTCGCTCCGGGATGAAAACGAGCGCGCGAACGGAATCGTGGACCCGCCGATGCCTTGGTCAGGCAGTTTCGCCGTCAGTACGGGTGAACTGTGGCTCTGGACCACACCGGCGACATGCTTCACACCCAGGGCAGCGACGACGCCCGCCGCAACCATCGTGATCGCCAGGCCGGTGCTGAAGCAGAGCATGAGGGACGCTTTGGCCAAGCCTCGTGCTTCCTCGGTGGAGGAGATTGCGTCAAGTCACAGCCTCCATTGGGATCACCGAGCGCTTGTCCTGCTGATCCCGCGGCAACGTCGGGTCGGATCGGGTCGGGCTTGTACATGCGCGCCATCAAAGCTGCGCGTCGGCGTTCATGGTGAGCATCGCGAAGTTGCCCATACCCCGCCGGCATGCCGGGAGGTCGGACGCGCGACTGCATACCACTGCGACGCAGGAGCCAGACGTTTTGCCACTCTCCGATGCCGGGGCAGGAACGCATGCAAGCCCCACCGCTGCGGGAGGGCGCGTAGGCACCGGTTCGCAAGCGACCGGCCGTTGTCGCCATCAGGGTTGGCTTGGGTCCGTTCCAAGGCGACGGGCTCCTTCAAGCTGTGTCCCCTTCAGGCCGCCTTTCGCATCGTCGTGCAAACACGGTTCCGCCCCCCCATCTTGGCCTCGTACAGCGCCTTGTCGGCTGCCTGGATCAACGCCTTCGGCGGCCCCTTGGTGATTGCGGGGCTGAGCGCATCCACGCCGGCACTCAGCGTCACGAACCCGTCTGGCGTACCGGCGTGCACGATTTCCAGGCCACGAACTGCACTGCGGATTCTTTCCGCCAGGATGACGGCGCCAGCCACATCGGTATGCGGCAACAACACCGCGAGTTCTTCTCCGCCGTAGCGGGCCGCGAGATCTCCCGGACGGCGCGAAGCGAGGCTGGCGATCGTGCGGCTGATCGTCTGCAGGCACTCGTCGCCGGCCGCATGTCCATAGATGTCGTTGTACTGCTTGAAGCAATCGACATCGATCATGATGAGCGCCAGGGTGCTCGCATCGCGCATGGCCCGGCTGAATTCGCTGTCGAGCGTCACGTCGAACTGGCGGCGATTTGCCAACCCGGTAAGGCCGTCCTCCATGGCGAGCGTATTCAAGGTCTTGTTGAGCGTTTCCAGCGCGTCGCGCGCCCGCCGCAGTTCGGCCTCGCTCTTGTTTCGCAGTTCCATCTGCTTCACCAGCCGCCATCCGACGAAGCCGACGATCGACGTCATGAGAATGATGCCCGCCGTATGCCAGAGCGTGTCCTGCCACCATGCGGCCAGGATCTCATCCTTCGAAAGTGCTGCAGTAACGAACAACGGATAGTTGTCGAGACGCCGAAAGCTGTTCAGGCGCGTGACGCCGTCCTGCGCTGATAAGACTTCGGTCGTTCCTACCGGACCTTGTGCAAGGTATGCGCGGAAGAGCCCGGTCTCCCGCATGTTCCGTCCCACCATGTCTGCGCTGTACGGCCGGCGAATCATCATGGTCCCGGTTTCGAGGACCAGCCCGATCGCGCCGGCACGGCCTATGTCGAGGCTGTCGTAGAACTTCTTGAAGAAGTCGATATCGATCGACGCAAGCACCACGCCGGCGAAGCTGCCATCCGCATTGTTGATGCGCCGGGAGACGGGAACGAGCAGCTTTCCGTTGGTTCGGCTTTGCACCGGAATGCCGATGTGCGGCCCCCGCTCCTCGTGCTCTCGATGAAATAGAAAGTACTCCCGGCTCGCATTGTTCAGGTTCGGATTCTGCGACGTCGTCTGCCTGGAGTTTGCGACCCAGTTTCCATCCTTGTCATAGATGTGAATCGCATCGAGCTGAGGGAGTTCGGCCACCCGCATGGCAAGAACCTTGCGAAGCCGTTCGACGGCCGCCGGCTCCGTGCCGTCGTGTTCGACGCGCTCGACGATGCCGACCAGCGCCGTATCGGCCTGCTTGACCGTGTCTTCCGCCTGCTGTGCCATTGCACGCGCGAGATTCGACGCCGCGACGCCCATCTGCTGGAGCAGGACCGTGCGCGCGTGCCAGCTGTTCCAGCAGTCGAGCACCACGAGGGTGAGGCAAACCACGGCCACGAAAGCCGTCGTCCGGAAGGTGATGGATGGCCGGCGAAACACTATGTGTCTTCGGCGCAATGACGTCTGGAACTCATACCCGACTTTGGCACATCCTTGGCTGAATTGGCCACCATCATCAGCCATTGGGCCCCGTCCGGGCAGGCAAGCAGGGACCGCCAGCAGCTGATCGCGCAGCCAAGATAGCCTTGCCGCAGACAAAAATCTCCGGGATTAACCCTCGCCAGGGCTCGTCAGAGTGCCCTCTCTGCGCCCTCTGGAATCAATGGCGACAAAGGCTCGATAGCCTCGCCCGTCTCCACGTAGTTGAGCTCGATCGGGTGGACGACGGCTGCTGCGGCCTCGCCGTCGAATTTCACCAGCAGGTACTCGCCGCTCGCGCCGGAGATGATCCCGAAACGGCCATTGAACTCGACCCTGCTGCCGCGCCGCGCCGGCACCTTGAAGCGCATTCGAATGTAGGGAAGACCTACGCGGAAATACTCAACCATGTGAAATCCCAGTCTTGTTGTCGGTTCGACGGGGAAGCACGCTGCAGGCCCGTGCGGACCTGCGCAAACTCCCTGGCAGCCATCTCACCGCCACCCCTCGGGAGGGCGTGTCAGCCAAGGCCGCTCCTCGATGACAGCCGCCGGATGTTCAGATGGTGGAGCGCTCAAATGACAAGCCGAAGAAGCCGCTGGGAACGGCATCGCCGGAACACTACGTCCCTTCGCGCAACAGGCCTTCACGGCCCGGTGCGGGATCGGCGATGCTCAGGGCATGCCCACTGCAAATTCACGGCCGCCAGCGCGCTTCGGATGGCGCGTCGCCGCGCTGATCTACACGGTCACCGGCGTCGCGTGTGTCCTGGCCTGCGCCGCCGTGCCCGAGAGCGAGGCGGGCCTGCTCGCCGCCGTCTTGGGCGGGCTGCCATGGTCGATGAGCTTGCTGACGCTGGACCTGTCGCCCGGCGTGGCGAACACGGCGCTGATGCTGCTGGCCGGCAGTTGGGCGATCAATGCCGCGCTGCTCTGGTGGCTGGCGCTGCGCCGGCCAACGCACCACGGACCATCGCGTCCGGCGTAGGGACATTTCCGTCTCCGGCGTCCTGCGCCAGGCAGGCATTCAGTGCGATCATTCGCGCGCGAAATGCTGGCTCATTTTTCTCGCCCCCTCCCCTTCAAAGGCTTTTCCCGATGCCCCAAGACCCGCTGCAAGTCAACGCGCCCCTCATCGGCGTTCCCGGCGGCCGCCACCTGCTCGACACGCCCGCCCTGCTGATCGACCTGCCCGCAATGACGCGCAACATCGAACGCATGGCCGCCTTCGCCAAGGCGCGCGGCATCAACCTGCGACCGCATGTGAAGACGCACAAGTCGGTCGAGATCGCGCGGCGGCAGGTTGCGGCGGGCGCCATCGGCGTGAGCTGCGTCACGCTGGGCGAGGCGGAGGTGATGGTCCAGGGCGGCATTCCGGGCGTGCTCATCACCTCGCCCGCCGTCACGCCGAGCAAGATCTCGCGGCTCATCAAGCTGGCGCAGCGTGCGCGCCCGGGCGACGTGATGGTGGTGGTCGACAACCCGCAGAACCTGGCCGACCTGGCGCGTGCGGTGAGCGAACTCACGCACCCGCTCGACGTGCTGGTGGATTACGGCGCGGGCTACAACCGCACCGGCGCAGCCACGCAGGCGAAGGTGCTCGAACTCGCGGCACTGGTGGCCGCCGAGCCGCGCCTGCGGCTGCGCGGGCTGCAGTCTTATGCGGGCAACCTGCAGCACATCGTGTCGCGCGAGGAGCGCAGCACGGCGGCGGCCGGCCTGCGCGAAACGGTGGCGGACATCGTCGCGGCGGCGAAGCGGCAGGGCCTGCACTTCGACATCGTGACCGGTGCAGGCACCGGCACGCACGATCTCGATTCGCAGGAGAACGCGTTCACCGAACTGCAGGCGGGCTCGTACGTGTTCATGGATGCCGAGTACACGCAGGTGCTCGCCAACGACGGGCAACCGTCGCCCTTCGAGGTTTCGCTGTTCGTGCAGACGGCAGTGGTCAGCACGAATGCGACCGGCTGGGTGACGGTGGACGGCGGCACCAAGTGCTTCTCGACCGACAGCGGCGTGCCGCTGGTGGCCAAAGGCGCCGACGCCGCGAGCCGCTATGCCTTCTTCGGCGACGAGCACGGCAAGTTGATACCGCCCCAGGGCTCGCAGGCGCAGCGGCCCGCGCTGGGTGCTCGCGTGGAGTTCGTCACGCCGCATTGCGACCCGACGGTCAACCTGCATGACGCGTATCACGTGGTCGAAGGCGGCACGCTTGTCGCCATCTGGCCGGTGGACGCGCGCGGCAGGCGATAGGCGTCCTGGGGGCCGACCGCAGCGGCGTCAGACGCGCGGAAGCGCCGCAAGGAAGGTGGACACGACGATCGCGGCGGCGCGGTCGAGCTGCAGGATGTCTCCCACATCGAAAGCGTGCGGCGCTGTGCGTCCACTCGAACCGAGTGGCTTGCGGATCTCGACAAGAACTTCAGCCGCCAATTCGCGGTCGCTGCGCGGCCCGCCGTCGGGATGCATCACCCATTTATCGACTTGATCGAATGGAATGCTGCGGAAGACCCCCACGATGGGGATGTACTTGTAGCGATCCTCGCCCACCAGGATGGGCACGCTGAGGTTGCAAAAAAACGTGGTCGTCGACATGCAGGATCGCCGTCGCTAAGCAAAGCGTTCAATTGTTAATTAGTGCGCTGTCAACAACCACCCTCTGCGTAGCCATCAGAGGGGAAGACGTGACCTTCTGCACACAAACTACCTCCATTCTCTCTTCTCCTCCCCTTAAAACAACTACTTTATTCTTACACAAGGGCGCCGAAAAAAGCACTCGTGTGTTTTCGGCGGTTTGAACGCGACCTAAGAGGGTCGCCCACGGGCAGCGGCAGGCGCGAAAGCTGGGGGATACGAGGTTGCGCGAAGTTCGGCACCCTCCGGGCTGGGGGATTACCCGGCCGCCCGGACGTGGGACGGCGCAGCGACCAGCCCCTGCATCAGGGCCGCAGGCCAGATGTGGATCAGGCCGGAATACTGAATCGCGGCATGCGCCGCTCGATGTTGGCCTTCACGGCCTCAAGCTGGTTCGGGCTGCCGATCAGGGCCTTCTGCTCGACCGATTCGGCCACCAGCAGTTCAGCTGCGCTCTGCGAGGCCGACGCATTGAGCAGCCGCTTGCCGGCACGGATCGCATCGGGGCTCTTGCCTGCGATCTCGTGCGCCATCTGCAGCGCCTCGGCCAGCGGATCGACCGCAATGCGGGTGGCGAAGCCGATCCGAAGAGCCTCCTCGCCGGAGAAGACGCGGCCCGTGAAGGTGAGTTCGCGCACCACGTCGCTTCGGGCGAGCTCACGCATCAGCACCATGCCGGCCATGTCGGGCACCAGGCCCCACTTGATTTCCATCACCGAGAGCCTGGTGTCGGGCGCCACGATGCGGATGTCCGCACCCAGCGCCACCTGCAGCCCACCGCCGAAGGCCACGCCATGCACGGCCGCAATGACCGGCACCGGCACCTCGCGCCAGACCATCGCCACTTGTTGCGCGGCGTTCGAGATGCCATGCGTGCGCGCCAGCAGGTTGGCGCCGGCCGCGCCCTCGCCCAGCACATCGGAGCCCGGGCCCTGCTGCATGCGCTCGAAAGACGCCATGTCCAGTCCCGCGCAGAAGGCCTTGCCGCGGCCCGAGATCACCACGGCCCGCACTGCCTTGTCCTCACGCAACGCCTCGCCGGCTTCGATGAGTGCATCGAACATCGCGGGGTCGAGCGCGTTCATCTTGTCGGCGCGCGCGAGCTGCAGTTCCACCACGCCGTCGGCGTGGCGGGTCGTTTCGATGCGGTCGGTCATTCGATGTCTCCGGAATGGGTCCTGCGCCAGTATCGCCGGGCCTGGCACTCGGCGATGATGGCGCCTGTCGCCTGCACAACACCCTCTGCCATGTCTCTGGACCGCCGCCACTTTCTCATTCAATCGGGTTCGGCCGCCGCCGTGGTGGCGCTGTTCGGCCAGGGCTGTGCCGCCCCTTCCCCGTCCGCGCCCCATGGCGACGTGCTGGGCTTCGCCGGCGTGCCGGCTTCCTTGCACGACGGCGTCGTAGTGCCGCCCGGGTACGAGTGGCAACTGCTCTACCCCTGGGGCACGCCCACCGGCATCGCGGGGCGGATGCCGGCCTTCGCGCCCGACGCCGGGAACAGTGCCGACGACCAGGCCGCGCAGGCCGGCATGCACCATGACGGCATGCACTTCTTCGCGCTCGACGCGAGCGGCGAGCGCGGCCTGCTGGTGATGAACCACGAATACACCGACGAGCAGCTGCTGCATACCGACGGCGTGAAGGTATGGACCGCCGAGAAGGTGCGCAAGTCGCTGCACGCGATGGGGGTCTCGGTGATCGAGATCCGGCGCAGCGCACAGGGTTGGCAGCAGGTGCAGCCCTCGCCCTTCGCGCGCCGCGTGCACGGCAACACGCCGATGCGCATCACTGGTCCGGCCGCAGGAACGCCGCTGATGCGCACCGCCGCCAACCCGGCGGGCGATGCGGTGTCCGGCACTTTTGCCAACTGCGCCATGGGCGTCACGCCGTGGGGCACGTACCTCACGTGCGAGGAAAACTTCCATGGCTACTTCGGCGGGCCGAAGGAGGCCGCCCAGGACGCGACGGCTGCCCAGCGCCGCTACGGCACGGTGGCCGGCTCGCAATGGGTGGAGTACTGGCGCTACGACGAGCGCTTCGACCTGAGCCGGCATCCGAACGAGCCGCACCGCTTCGGCTGGGTGGTCGAGATCGATCCCTTCGACCCGGCCGCCGAGCCCATCAAGCGCACCGCGCTCGGCCGCAAGCGGCAGGAAAGCGCCACCTGCACGGTCGCCAAGGACGGCCGTCTGGTCGTCTACATGGGCGACGACTCGCGCTTCGAATACATCTACAAGTTCGTCAGCCGGGAGAAGGTGCGCCCCGGCACCGACGCCGCCGCACGCGCCGCCAACCGCCACCTGCTCGACGATGGCAGGCTCTACGTGGCGCGCTACGACACCGGCGGCCGCGGCCGCTGGCTCGAGCTTACGCACGGCCGCGATGGGCTCGATGCGGCGAACGGCTTCGCCGACCAGGCCGAGGTGCTGATCCACGCCCGGCTGGCAGGCGACGTCGTTGGTGGCACGAAGATGGACCGGCCCGAATGGATCGCGGTGCACCCCCAGTCGGGCGAGGTCTACGTGACCCTCACCAACAACAGCCAGCGCGGCGACGCCGGCAAGCCCGGGCCCGACGCAGCCAACCCACGCGCCAACAACCTGTTCGGCGGCATCCTGCGCTGGCGCGAAGACGGTGGCGACGCTGCCAGCACCGGCTTCGCCTGGGACCATTTCGCGCTCGCGGGCGATCCCGCGCAGTCCGGCAGCGGCGCACGCTATCCATCAAACGAGGCCGACATGTTCGGCGCCCCCGACGGCCTGCACTTCGACAAGGGCGGCCTGCTGTGGATCCAGACCGATCTGAGCGGCCAGGTGCTGGGCAGGCCGCCCTACACCTCTCTGGGCAACAACCAGATGCTCTGCGCCGACCCGGCATCGGGGCGCATCAAGCGCTTTCTCACCGGACCAAACGGCTGCGAGATCACCGGCTGCGTGGTCACGCCCGACCGGCGCACGCTGTTCGTCAACATCCAGCATCCGGGCGAGGCGCGCGACGACGGCGACACGAAACCCAACAGCGCCTGGCCCGACGGCACGGAGCCGGGCAGCGCGCGGCCGCGCTCCGCGACGCTGGCGATTCGCCGGCGCGACGGCGGTATCGTCGGCACCTGAGACAAACAGAGAAAGGGGAAACCCCCATGAGCATCCGCATCGTCCGTCTCGGCACCCCGCGCGCGCCCGACGAGGGCCTGCGCGTAGGCACCGTGCGCCGTCCGCCGCGCGGCGTTCCGAAGACCGAGTTCGCATCGCAGGACTGGTACGACGTGTGGTACCCGAACCTCGCACCCTCCGTCGAGACGATGAAGCAGGCGCAGGAAGCCCAGAAAGCCGACTCACCCGCGCAGTGGAGCGCCTTCGTGCGCAAGTTCAAGGCCGAGATGGCCGAGCCCGACGCGAGCCGCAGCCTCGACCTGCTGGCCGCGCTGTCTCACAGCACTTCGCTTTCGGTGGGCTGCTACTGCGAGGACGAATCGCACTGCCATCGCTCCGTGCTGCGCAGCCTGCTGGCCGAACGCGGCGCGGACATCGCAGACTGAGCGGGTCGACGCACACCCCGCGAGCGAGGCTTCAGCGCTGCGCCTTGTCCTTCTGGTTCTGCGCCTCGATGCGTTCGCGCGCGGCCTGCCAGTCGGCGTCGCTCCACTGGCGCAGCTCGTAGAAGTTGCCACCGGTGGCCAGCGCGTTGCCGCCGTCCATCATGATGCTCTGGCCCGTGAGCCAGTCGCACTGCCCGGGCGCCATCAGAAAGGACGCGAGGTTCTGCAGTTCGCTCATGCGGCCGGTGCGTGCCATCGGGTTGTGCTGCTTGCTGCGCGCGCCGGGCTCCTCGCCTGGGTTCAGGCGCTTGCTCATGCCTTCGGTCGGAATCTCGCCGGGGCCGACGGCGTTCAGGCGGATGCCATGCCGCGCCCACTCCACCGCAAGCGACTTGGTCATGACCTCGATGCCGGCCTTGCTCATGGCCGAGGGCACGACGTAGGGGCTGCCGTTGTCCACCCAGGTGACGATGATGCTCATCACGCTGCGGAAGGCATCGCCCGGCTTCCACTCGCCCGACTTGGCCTGCGCCACCCAGCGCTTGCCCACCGCCTGCGTCACGTAGAAGCTGCCGTGGAACACGATGTTGGCGATGGCGTCGAAGGCGCGCGGCGAGAGATTCTCGGTCGGCGAGACGAAGTTGCCCGCCGCGTTGTTGACGAGCCCCGTGAGGCCGCCACTCTGGAACAGGCTCTCGACCATCTCGTCGACCTGCTGCGCGATGCGGATGTCGACGCCGAAGGTGTCGATACGCCTGTCCGGGAACTGCTGCCGCCACTCGGCCGCGGTCTCGTCGCAGACCGACTGGCGCCGGCCGCAGATGGCCACGTCGGCGCCCAGGCCCAGGAAGCGCTCGGCCATCGCACGGCCGAGGCCCGTGCCGCCGCCGGTCACGAGGATGCGCCGGCCGCTCATGAGGGAAGCTTCAAACATGGTTCGTCTCCTTGTCATTGAGGCAGCGGCAAGGGAGGTGGCTGCCACTCGCGGATGCTACGCGCGAGACGCGGCGTCGGCTTGCGGGAAGTGGCTTCGGGTGCCGGGGTGAGAATGCGCGGAACGAGTTTCCCGGAGACAAGACGCCGATGCCGAGTTCCGCCAGCCCCGCCAACGACCATGCCGCGACGCTCGAGGGCGTGCGCGTCGTGAGCGTCGCGCTCAACCTCCCCGGCCCCGCCGCGCTGCTGCGCTGCCGTGAAATGGGCGCCACCTGCCTCAAGCTGGAGCCGCCGGGCGGCGATCCGATGGGGCTCTACAACCGGCCCGCGTATGCGGCGCTGCATGCGGGCATCGAGATCCGCACCGTCGATCTCAAGACCGAGGCCGGGCAGCAGCTGCTGCACGCCGAACTCGCGGCGACCGACGTGCTGCTCACCTCATTCCGCCCTTTCGCGCTCGGCAAGCTCGGGCTCGACTGGGCCACGCTGCATGCGCGTCATCCGGCCCTGTCGCAGGTGGCCATCGTCGGCGCGCCGGGCGAGCGCGCCGAGGAACCGGGCCACGACCTGACCTACCTCGCCGAAAGCGGGCTCGTCACCGGCACCGAGCTGCCGCCGACACTTTATGCCGACATGGGCGGTGCCCTGCTCGCAAGCGAGGCTGTGCTGAAGGCCATGCTGCGGCGGTCCCGCAAGGCCGGCGGCGCGTATTTCGAGGTGGCGCTGAACGCCTCGGCCGACTGGCTCGCCCTGCCCCGCACCTGGGGCCTCACGCAGCCCTCGGGCATGGTCGGCGGCGCGCACGCCGGCTACCGCGTCTACCCCTGCGCCGACGGCCGCGTGGCCGTTGCCGCGCTGGAGCCGCATTTCGCGGCCCGGCTATGCGAGGCGGCTGCAATCGCTTCGCGCGACATGACTGCGCCGGCCACGCACGAGGCGCTGGCCGCGTGGCTCGCGACCCGCACACGCGCCGAACTCGAAGCCATGAGCCGCACGCGCGACGTGCCGCTGCTCACGATGGCCAGCTGATTCAGCGCGCCGCGCCGTCGCGCTGCCGGTCTTCGCGCTTCAGTGCGAGATAGGTATCGAGGTCCACTTCGTGCAGCTGGCGCGGGTACTGCTCCACCGCTGCGAACCAGCGGCGCTGGCGGCGCTCGGCCTGGTCGGGGCCCGGCGCGGCGAGGTAGGCGTCGAGCGTCAGGAAGTAGCGCATCGCGTTGCGCTCCACCAGCCCGCGCAGGCCGCGGATGTATTCGGGCTGCCCTTCCGGCGTCTTGCCCACCACAGTGAAGCCGACTTTGTCGCTGCCGAACGTCGCCAGGTAGGCCATGGTGCCCAGCCGCACCATCGCGTTGTGGTCGTAGCTGTAGCTGAAATGCAGGAAGCTCTTGCGCTCGTCGAGCGCCACGGCCTGCAGCGTGACACGGTAGTTGCTGGTGCCCAGCGGCCCGCTCTCGGCCATGAGCTCGACCGACATGTACTCGGGCGTGGCGTTGGTGACCCGGTAGACGAACGGCAGCTCGAAGGCCTGGTCGATCGGCTTGTCGTAGCGACGCACCACATAGAGCGTGAGCATTTCGCTGCCTTGCGGGCCGCTGGCCGTGCGGCAGCGCCGGTTGTTGATGTGCAGGGTCAGCACGCCGCACCAGTGGGCCGATCCCTTGAGCGTGGCGCTGATCGCCGACAGCGGATGTTCGACCACCGCGTAGACGTCACCCTGCAGGCCGTCGGTCGTCTCCATGGAATCGAGCTGCACGGGGCGCCCGAAACTGCTGTGATCGAGCTTGTCGCTCATCCGCTGGTGCGTGGCACGCAGCGCCTGGACAGAAGAGTTTTCAGGTGCGGCGGCAAGCGCCTGCAGCGAGGCCGCGAGCAGCAGCGCCCCGGCCAAGGTGCGCGTCCATGAAGCCCGCGGGGAGGGAGAACTGCTCATGGCCCACACCATACAGCGGACTGTCCATCTTCGCTGTCGGTCGGACCGCGCCGGCGTTCTGAAATTAGCGCGGCTTGCGGATGCCGCCACGCACCGGGCCAGCGGCTTTGCGCGAGGCCGGCCCCGAGCCGTTGTCGCGCGGCGGCAGGCCGGTGTGCTGCGTGAGGATGCGGCCCTTCGAGGGCTTCACCGGCGTCAGCTTGACCGGCACGGCCTTGGCCACGGCCGGTGCGGCCGTCGAGTTCTTGCGCCGCGCGCTGGTGTAACCGCCGTCGGTCAGCGGCTGCCAAGTCGGGATGAGGTGGTGCTTGCCGTTGCCGATCAGGTCGGCGCGGCCCATGCTCTTGAGCGCCTCGCGCAGCAGCGGCCAGTTGTTGGCGTCGTGATACCGCAGGAAGGCCTTGTGCAGGCGGCGGCGCTTGTCGCCGCGCACGATGTCCACCGTCTCGCTCTCGCGCGTGATCTTGCGCAGCGGGTTCTTGTTGGTGTGGTACATCGTCGTCGCCGTGGCCATCGGGCTCGGGTAGAACGTTTGCACCTGGTCGGCGCGGAAGCCGTTCTTCTTGAGCCAGATCGCGAGGTTCATCATGTCCTCGTCGCTGGTGCCCGGGTGCGCGGCAATGAAGTACGGAATGAGGTACTGCTTCTTGCCAGCCTCGGCCGAGTACTTCTCGAACATCTGCTTGAACTTGTCGTAGCTGCCGATGCCGGGCTTCATCATCTTGGTGAGCGGGCCTTGTTCGGTGTGCTCGGGCGCGATCTTCAGGTAGCCGCCGACGTGGTGCTGCACCAGCTCCTTCACGTATTCGGGCGACTGCACGGCCAGGTCGTAGCGCAGGCCGGAGCCGATGAGGATCTTCTTGATGCCCTTGAGCGCACGCGCCCGGCGGTAGATCTTGATGAGCGGGTCGTGGTTGGTGTTGAGGTTCGGGCAGATGCCCGGATACACGCAGCTGGGCTTGCGGCAGGCCGACTCGATCTCGGGCGACTTGCAGCCGATGCGGTACATGTTGGCCGTGGGGCCGCCCAGGTCGGAGATGGTGCCGGTGAAGCCCTTGACCGAATCGCGGATGGCCTCGACCTCCTTGATGATCGAGTCTTCCGAACGGCTCTGGATGATGCGGCCTTCGTGCTCGGTGATCGAGCAGAAGGTGCAGCCGCCGAAGCAGCCGCGCATGATGTTCACGCTGAAGCGGATCATTTCCCACGCCGGGATCTTGGTCGCGCCATCGTGGCTGCCGTTCTCGTCGGCATAGCGCGGATGCGGGCTGCGCGCGTACGGCAGGTCGAACACGTGGTCCATCTCGGCCGTGGTGAGCGGAATGGGCGGCGGGTTGATCCACACGTCGCGCGCCGTGGCGCCCTCCCCGTGCGCCTGCACCAGCGCGCGGGCGTTGCCGGGGTTGGTCTCGAGGTGCAGCACGCGGTTGGCGTGGGCGTAGAGCACCGGGTCGCTGCGCACCTGCTCGTACGACGGCAGGCGGATCACCGAATGGTCGCGCGGCGGAACCTTGATTCTTGCCCGCACGGCCAGGGCCGGGTTGGGCACGAAGTTCAGCGGCTTGATGGCGGGGTTGACGACCGAACCGGCAGCGGAGCCGGCAGCTTCTGCCGCCTTGGCGACGGCTTCGGCCTCGTCTTCCTTCGCGCAGGTCGCGCCGTTGGCCTTGGCCTGGTCGGACACCATCAGGTACGGATTGACATGCGCTTCGACGCGGCCGGGTTCGTCGACGCTGGTGGAGTTGATCTCGAACCAGCCTTCGGGCGTTTCGCGCCGCACGAACGCGGTGCCGCGCACGTCGGTGATCTGCTGCACCGGTTCCTTGGCGGCCAGGCGGTGCGCGATCTCGACGATGGCGCGCTCGGCGTTGCCGTACAGCAGCAGGTCGCACTTCGAATCGACGACGATCGAGCGGCGCACCTTGTCCGACCAGTAGTCGTAGTGCGCGATGCGGCGCAGCGAACCTTCGATGCCGCCGAGGATGATCGGCACGTCGTTCCAGGCTTCCTTGCAGCGCTGCGAATACACGATGGCCGCGCGGTCGGGGCGCGAGCCGCCGACGTCGCCGGGCGTATAGGCGTCGTCGCTGCGGATCTTGCGGTCGGCCGTGTAGCGGTTGATCATCGAATCCATGTTGCCGGCGGTCACGCCGAAGAACAGGTTCGGCTTGCCCAGCGCCTTGAAGGGCTCTGCGCTCTGCCAATCGGGCTGGGCGATGATGCCCACACGGAAACCCTGCGCCTCCAGCATGCGGCCGATCACCGACATGCCGAAGCTGGGGTGGTCGACGTAGGCGTCGCCGGTGACCACGATGATGTCGCAGCTGTCCCAGCCGAGCGCTTCCATTTCCTTGCGCGAGGTCGGCAGGAACTTCGCCGTGCCGAAACGGGCGGCCCAGTACTTGCGGTAGCTGGTCAGCGGCTTGGCGGCACGTGCAAAAAGGGAGACGTCGACGGGGGCGTTCATCGGTGGGCGTTGACAGCGCCATAGCGGCGCCGTTGTGGGCAACCCTCGATTTTAGGGTTTTCCACCATGTCTGTCGCGACAAACATCCTGTGACCCGGTTGTCGCAAGGCCTTCAATTGATTGCCAAAGTCAAATAATTTGATGACAATGGCAATCATGTCCACCCCATCTCCAACCGTCGATCCCGCCGCCGTCAAGGCAATCCGGCAGTTCAACCGCTTCTACACGCGCCGTATCGGCGCCCTCGATCCTTACCTCGGCAGCACCATGTCCTTGACCGACGTGCGCGTGCTGTACGAGCTGGCGCACCGTGAAACGGCCGTCGCCAGCGAGATCGGCCGCGACCTCGGGCTCGATGCGGGCTACATGAGCCGCATCCTGCGCCGCTTCGAGAACGAGGGCTGGCTTTCGCGCAAGCCGCATCCGCGCGATGCGCGGCAGAGCGTGTTGCGCCTGACAGACGCCGGCCACGCCGCATTCGCGCCGCTGCAACAGAAATCGCGCGAAGAAGCCGCCGCCCTGCTCGCCCCGCTGGCGCCGGCCCAGCGCCAGCAGCTGGTGCAGGCGATGGGCACGATGCAAGCGCTGCTCGACTCCGAGGCGCCGCCCGCGAAGCTCCAGGCGGCCGTGCTGCGCGACCCGGCGCCCGGCGACATCGGCTGGGTGGTGCAGCAGCACGGCGAAATCTATGCGCGCGAGTACGGCTGGAACAGCGAGTTCGAGGCTCTGGTGGCCGGCATCGCGAGCGAGTTCCTGCTCAAGTTCCAGCCCGAGTGGGAGCGCTGCTGGATCGCCGAACTTAACGGCGAGCGCGTAGGCGCGATCTTCGTGGTGCGCAAGTCGGCCACGGTGGCGCAGCTGCGCATGCTGATCCTGGCGCCCGCCGCGCGCGGGCTGGGCCTGGGCGGCAAGCTGGTGGACGAGTGCATCACCTTCGCGCGCCGCAAGGGCTACCGGAAGATGGTGCTGTGGACCAACAGCTGCCTGTCGGCCGCGCGCGGCATTTATGCGAAGCGCGGCTTCCAGCTCGCCAAGTCGGAGCCGCACGAGAGCTATGGCCAGCATCTCGTGGGCGAGACCTGGGAATTGAAGTTGTAGTGCTTGCCTTGCTCCTTCCCCCTCTGGGGGGAAGGCTGGGATGGGGGCAGGCCTTCGATCAAGCGCCACGCTTGAATGGGCGCCCTCGTGCCCCCACCCCGCCCCTCCCCCAGAGGGGGAGGGAGAAAAAATCACTGCATGAACCAGCCGTGGCTCACCACCAGCGACTGGCCGGTGAGCGCATTCGTCGGGAAGCCCGCGAACAGCAGCGCCACGCGCGCCACGTCTTCCGTGGTCGTGAACTCGCCATCCACCGTTTCCTTCAGCATCACGTTCTTGATGACTTCCTGCTCGCTGATGCCCAGCGTCCTGGCCTGCTCGGGAATCTGCTTCTCCACCAGCGGCGTGCGCACGAAGCCCGGGCAGATCACGTTCGCGCGCACGCCGTGCTTGGCGCCTTCTTTCGCGACAGTCTTGGCCAGCCCGATGAGGCCGTGCTTGGCCGTCACGTAGGGCGCCTTCAGCAGAGAGGCTTCCTTCGAGTGCACCGAGCCCATGTAGATCACGCTGCCGCCGCGGCCCTGCGCGTACATGTGCTTCAGGCAGGCCTTGGTGGTGAGGAAGGCCCCGTCAAGGTGAATGGCGAGCATCTTCTTCCAGTCGGCGAAGCTGAACTCTTCCACCGGGTGAACGATCTGGATGCCGGCGTTGCTGATGAGGATGTCGATCCCGCCGAAGGCCGCAGCGCCCTCTTCGACCGAGGCATTGACCTGGTCTTCGTTGGTCACGTCGACACCTACGCCAATGGCCAGCGCGCCCGTGGCCTTGAGCTCGGCCGCGGTAGCGTCGGCCGCTTCCTTGTTGAGGTCGGCAATGATGATCTTCGCGCCTTCCTGTGCGAACAGAATGGCGATTTCCTTGCCGATGCCGCTGGCCGAGCCGGTGATGTAGGCGACCTTGTCCTTGAGTTGCATGGTGAGTTCCTTGGATGAGGGTTGGGAGGGAAAGAGGCTGCGGGAGTCAGGCGAGATAGTCGTGTTCGACGGTGCCCAGCGCCAGCGTCATGTCGGCGATGTAGTGCACCGCGGATTCAACCTTGCGCACCGGCAGGTCGGCCACCGGCGCCAGTGCATGGGGATGCAGTTCGAGCGAAGCCGGGCCGGCCCACGCGCCGTGCAGCGTGACGTCGACCATGTGATAGCGCACCAGCTCGCAGATGCGGGCCGTGCCGTCGACGTGCGGAATGATCTTCAGCAGGAAGTTCGGCTGCGCGATGCCCGCGAGGATGGGCCCGGGCTCGAGCGTGCGGTGCTTGAAGCCCATCGTGGCCTTGGCCACGCGCACCTTGCCATAGTCGAGCGTGCCGACCACCACGTCGGTCTCATAGTCGAGCACCGGCGAGGCCAGCTTCTTCGGAAAACCCCACAGTTCGCGCCCGCCGGCAATCGGCGGATGGTCGTCGAGGTACATCGCGTGCACGTACGAGCCCTTCTCCACGCCCCTGGCGGTGCGCAGCTGCACAGGAATGACCTGGCCCGACTCGGTGTAGTCGCCAAAGCCGGTGGAGTCGGGCATGCGGATGAATTCGTACTTGACCAGCGGCTCGACCACTTCGAGCGGCTCGGGCACCACGGCGCGCAGAGCGTCCATGTCGGTGCTGTAGGTGACGACGAGAAATTCGCGCCGCGCGAACCGGTACGGGCCGGGCGGAAAAGCGGGACTGGTCAACGGCATCGCGAATGCCGTTCGTCGCACGTCTTCAATGTTCATGGACATTCCTCCTGTTGAAGTGGCAGCCAGTCTGGCGCCGGTTTCTTAGCCGCGGCTGAATCGAGGCACCTTCATCGTCATGTCGACAGGCCCGGCCGCTTGACGCGCCCCGCGCCATGTTCACCGAGGTCGAAGGTGGTCACGCCATTGACCGTGGCGTCGGCGCGCAGGGTCTCGGGGTGGGCCAGCGTGTTGCGCATGTCGCGCGCACCCGATTCCCAATGCTCTTCCACCGCGGCGCGCGAGAACTCGTAGTCCTTCGACTCCAGCTCGTAGGGCTTGTCGCGGTAGATCAGATGGAAGATGTCGATCGGCTGGTGCGTCAGTTGCGACTGCACCGCGAGCACGCTCGGGTCGTTGCGCAGGCTGACCGGCAGCTTGGAGATCAGGTCGGCAATCGCCTGCTGCAGGTTCATGTTGGCGGCCAGCGCGTCGGTGTTCATGCGGGTGCGGCTCGAGTAGGTGATGTCCTTCTGCCGCTCCATCACGCCCGCCATGGTGCGCGGCATCTCGCCACGCGCATTGAACAGGTCGACCTGCAGCACCACCAGCGGTTCGGAGCGCGGGTGCATGTCGAGCACATACTGCAGCGGCGTGTTCGACACGATGCCGCCGTCCCAGTAGTCGTCGCCGTCGATGCTGACCGGTGCGAAACCCGGCGGCAGCGCGCCGCTGGCCATGATGTGCTCGGGCCCGATGCGCTGGCGCGTGTTGTCGAAGTACACCGAGTTGCCGGTGCGCACATTGACCGCGCCTACGCTGAAGCGCGCTTCGCAGGCGTTGATGCGGTCGAAGTCCACAAGCCGTTCGAGCGTGGCCTTCAGCGGCGAGGTGTCGTAGTAGCTCAGCAGCGGCGCCGCGCCGCCCATCAGGAAGGCCGGCGAGTAGCGCGGTTCGAAGAAGCCCGGAATGCCGAGCAGCGAGGCCATCGTCGCGCTGTACTGGTTCTGCGTGGCCCGGTCGCCGAGCCATGAAGGCAGGCGCTGCGAAGGACCCGAAGACACCAGGTGCCAGAACTCGCGCAGCCGGTCGACCCGGCGTTCGGGCGCATTGCCCGCGATCAGCGCCGCGTTGATGGCCCCAATGGAAACGCCGGCGATCCAGTGCGGCTGCAGTTCGGTTTCGCTGAGCGCTGCATACACGCCGGCCTGGTAAGCGCCGAGCGCGCCCCCGCCCTGCAGCACCAGCGCCTTGCGGGCGGTGCGCATGTCTTCGCGGCGCGAAGCGAATGGGTCGAGGGGTTTGGAGGCGGCACGGATTTTCTTCTTGGGTGGTGTCGTCATTCGTTCATTTGACACCAGCCCCGCGACGCCAACCTGACCAGGGCTTGCCGCCCCGGAACGATGTCACATCTTCGGCAGCATCTGTCCGCGGATCTCGCCGCCCGGGTTGGCGGCGGTGTGCACGTTGGCGTACCACTTGCCCGCAGCCAGGTCGGCGGCCTGTGCCGGCGTGAGCGTGGCCTGGCCTTCGATCGGGCTCGCCGGGTTGGCGAAGGGCAGCACCACGCCGGCATTGGCGCCGGCGGCGGCCGGGCCGTGGAAGTGCGCCATGGTGGCCGGGCCGCTCAGGCCGCTGTAGGTGATCTTGTACTTGAGCACGTTGGTGTCGCGGTTGAGCCAGGCCTCGGCCATGCCGCTGCCGCGCGTCATGTTGGGCGGGACTTCGCTGGCCGCGTTCATCGCGCCGCTGAAGCTCGCCACGTTCGACTTCGACATCATCCCGCAGCCGACCAGCGCGGCACTGGCCACCGCGGTGACGAGAGCTGCGCGCAAAAGAGTGCCATAGTTGGTCATGAGCTTGATCTCCTGAGTTATGAAAACCTCCACAGCATAGGCAGCGCCGCGGTTCTTGTCTTGTCGGCCACCACCCCGACTTTGATGGCGCCCAGGTGGCTGGAAGAGAATGCGGCGATGACTTCCACCCCCCTCCCCAGCGCCCGCGACGTGGCCGATTTCTGGCGCGAAGCCGGTCCCGGCCGCTGGTTCGCCAAGAATGATTCCTTCGACGCCGATTTCTCCGCCCGCTTCTCGCAAGCCCATCAGGCTGCAGCCCGCGGCGAGCTCGACCACTGGGCGTCCGATGCCGAAGGTGCGCTGGCCCTTCTGGTGCTGCTCGACCAGTTCCCTCGCAACACCTGGCGCGGCAATCCGCACATGCTGGCTACCGATGGCAAGGCGCTGGCCGTGGCGAAGCAGGCGGTAGCTGCGGGCTTCGACCGGCAGTGCGAGCCGGCGCTGCGCCCCTTCTTCTACCTGCCCTTCATGCACTCCGAGGTGCTGGCCGAGCAGGAGCGCTCGGTCGAACTCAACGCGGCGCTCGACGCCAACACGCAGCGCTATGCAGTGCTGCACCGCGACATCATTGCGCGCTTCGGCCGTTTTCCGCACCGCAACAGGATGCTCGGTCGCAGCAGCACGGCGGAAGAACAGCGCTTTCTCGACGAAGGCGGCTTTGCCGGCTGACGCTCAGGCGTCGTTGTGTGGAAGCGGCGCTTCGCGCGTCGGGGACGGATTCAGGTCGCCCGCGCCCTTGGTATCCTTCATCGAGCCGTAGGTGCGCGCATAGACCCAGGTGAACTCGGCTCCCAGCAGGAAGATCTGCGCCGAGTAGTACACCCACACCAGCACCACCACCAGCGAGCCCGCGGCCCCGTAGCCCGAGGCGACGCTGCTCTTGCCGATGTACAGCCCGATGAGGTGCTTGCCCACGGTGAAGAGCAGCGCAGTGACGCCTGCCCCGATCCACACGTCGTGCCACTGCACCCTGGCGCGCGGCATGATCTTGTAGATCATCGCGAAGATCACCGTCACCATCGCGAAGCTGAAGACGAAGTTGACGGCCTGCGCCGCCGCCTCCCAGGGGCCGAACACCGGCGACCACCACTTGCCCAGCGCCGCGAGTGCCGCGCTCGCCACCAGCGACACCATGAGCAGGAAGCCGATGCCCATGATCATGCCGAACGACAGCAGCCGCACGCGCAGCAGGTTGAACAGCCCCTTGTTCTTGGCACGGGCCGGCGCGCGCCAGATGCGGTCGAGCGCATCCTGCAGCTCGCCGAAGACGGTGGTGGCGCCCACCACCAGCAACCCGACCCCGATCGCCGTCGCGACGATGCCCTCGGCCGGCTTGTTGACGGCCTGCAGCATGCCCTGCACCGCCGCCGCGCCCTGTGCACCCATGAGCCCGGCGAGCTGCGCGAAGATCTCGCCGCGCGCGGCCTCTTCCCCGAACGCCAGGCCGGCGACCGAGATCACGATCAGCAGCAGCGGCGCGATCGAGAACACCGTGTAGTACGCCAGCGCCGCGCCCATGCTCGGCGCGTAGTCGTTCGACCAGGAATTGAAGGCCCGCTGGCAAAGATCGAAGAGTGCGCGCAGTTGCATGAGCATGCCGAAGTTTCTCAGTGAAGCCGCCCGGTGCCGTGTCAGTCCGTTGCCCGGCAAGTTGAAAGCCTGCCTACGATAATCGCTCCACATGCACCCGTCTCCCCCCGCCGCCCAGCCCCAATCGCCACGCGACCTGTTCCTTTCATTCACCTGGCTCGCGCTGCAGGGCTTTGGCGGCGTGCTCGCCATCGTCCAGCGCGAGATGGTCGAGAAGAAGAAATGGCTCACGCCCGAGCAGTTCCTCGAAGACTGGGCCGTGGCGCAGGTGATGCCGGGGCCCAACGTGATCAACCTCGGCCTGATGATCGGCGACCGCTACTTCGGCCTGCGCGGAGCGCTCGCCGCCGTGGCGGGCATGCTGGCCATTCCGATGGTCGTCATCCTCGCGCTGGCCGTGCTGTACGCGCACTACGCGGGCAACCCTCAAGTGGCGGCGGCGCTGCGCGGCATGGGCGCGGTGTCGGGCGGACTGATTGCCGCGACCGGCATCAAGCTGGTGCCGCAGCTGCGCAAGCACCCGCTGGGCTTCGCAGCCTGCCTCGCCTTCATGGCGCTGGTGTTCGTGGCCATCGTGGTGCTCAAGATGCCGCTCGGCTGGGTGCTGCTGGTGGTGGGGGGCGTGGCCTGCGTGTGGACCTGGAAGAAAATCCCCGCATGAGCATCGCGATGCAATGGCACGACTGGCTGGCGCTGTTCGGGCAATACATGCTGCTGTCGCTGCTGTCGATCAGCGGCGCCATCACCACCGTGCCCGACATGCACCGCTACCTCGTGGCCCAGAACGGTTGGCTCACCGATGCGCAGTTCAGTTCCTCGGTCGCCATCGCACAGGCCGCACCCGGGCCCAACGTGCTGTTCGTGGCGCTGATGGGCTGGAACGTCGGCCTCAACGCGGGCGGCGGCATCGGCGCCGGGCTCCCGGCCTGGGCGCTCGGTTTCTTCGGCCTGACGGTCACCATGGTCGGCATCATGCTGCCGAGCACCACCCTCACCTACTTCGCCACGCGCTGGGGCCACCGCAACCGCACGCGGCGCGAAGTGCGCGCGTTCAAGCAGGGCATGGCACCCGTGGTCGTGGGCCTGCTGATCGCCACCGGCTGGGTGCTGGCCGCCGGCAACCATGCCGGCGATGCGCCTGCATGGCACCTGTGGCTGCTGAGCGGCGCGACCGCACTCATCGTCTGGCGCACGCGCATCCACCTTCTTTGGCTGCTCGGCGCCGGGGCGATCCTGGGCGCCGTGGGCTTCGTCTGACCGCTCTCATCTTTCGCATTCCTTCGTCTTACTCAGGAACACCTCGACATGTCGCAACTTCGTCCGCTCGGCCGCTCCGGCCTCCTGGTTTCCCCGCTCGCCTTCGGCGGTAACGTGTTCGGCTGGACCGTCGACGAGGCAGCGTCGTTCAAGCTGCTCGATGCCTGGCTGGACGCGGGATTCAACTTCATCGACACCGCCGACGTCTATTCGGCCTGGGTTCCGGGCCACGTCGGCGGCGAGTCCGAGACCATCATCGGCAAATGGCTCAAGCAGAGCGGCAAGCGCAACCGCGTGGTGCTGGCCACCAAGGTCGGCAAGCCGATGGGAGAAGGCAAGTCGGGCCTGTCGCCCCAATACATCCGCGAAGCTGTCGAGGCCTCGCTCAAGCGCCTGCAGACGGACTACATCGACCTCTACCAGTCGCACGACGATGACGCCGGCACGCCCCTCCAGGAGTCGCTCGGCGCCTTCGACAAGCTGATCAAGGAAGGCAAGGTGCGCGCCATCGGCGCCTCGAACTACAGCGCGCCGCGGCTGGCCGAGGCGCTCGACGTGTCGGAGCGCCTGGGCATTGCCCGCTATGAAAGCCTGCAGCCGCTCTACAACCTGTACGACCGCGCGGTGTTCGAGGACGCGCTGGAGCCGCTGTGCCTGAAGCGCGAAGTGGGCGTGATCAACTTCTACGCGCTGGCGGCCGGCTTCCTCACGGGCAAGTACCGCACCGAGGCCGATGCGGCCAAGAGCCCGCGCGGCGCCAACACCACCAGGAAATACCTCAACGAGCGCGGCCTGCGCATCCTCGACGCACTCGACAAGGTGGCCCAGCAGTACAACGCCAAGCCGGGCCAGGTCGCCATTGCGTGGCAGATCGCGCGGCCGGGCGTGACGGCGCCCATCGCCAGCGCCACCTCCATCGGCCAGCTCGAAGAACTCGTGGTCGCGACGCAGCTGAAGCTCGACGCAGGCACCATCGAAATGCTCGATCGCGCCAGCGCCGAAACCCAACCCGCAGCCTGAACGGCCAACGGCAATGAGTGTGTTCGACTCCATCGCAGCCCCTGCGCTCGAGCACTTCGCCGACCTGCGCGTCGAGGTGGGCGTGCCGCAGGTGCTGGGTAGCAGCCAGCGCGGATTGCGCCGCGTGGTGCCGATCACCGGCGGCGAGGCCATCGGCCACGGCTGGCGGGCGCGCGTGCTGCCGGGCGGCAGCGACTTCCAGCTGATCGTGAGCGATACGCTCTCCGAGCTCGACGCGCGCTACGGCCTCGAGACCGATGCGGGTGACCTCGTCTACGTCCAGAACCACGCTGTGCGCTCGGCCTCGCCCGAGGTGATGGGCAGGCTGCTGCGCGGCGAACCGGTCGATCCGTCGCAGGTGTATTTCCGCTGCAGCCCGCGCTTCGAGACCGCGTCGCCTTCGCTGCGGTGGATCAACGAGCGCATGTTCACCGGGGCCGGCGTGCGCCACCCTGCCGAAGTGGTGATGCGCTTCTACACGCTGGTCTAACCGTCTACCGGGTTCAGCGGCGTCGCAAGAATGCGCTGATAGAAGGCCACGTCGAGCCAGCGGCCGAACTTGAAGCCGGCCTGCCGCACGGTGCCCGAATGCTCGAAACCCAGGCGCTCGTGCAGCGCGATGCTGCCGGCGTTGGCGGCGTCGATGGCGCCGACCATCACGTGCATGTCGCGCGCCATCGCCTCGGCAATGATCGCCTCCATCAGCGTGCGGCCCAGGCCTTCGCCGCGGTGCGCGCTGTCGACGTACACCGAGTGCTCCACCGTGTACTTGTAGGCGGGAAAGGCGCGGAAAGCGCCATAGCTCGCGAAGCCCAGCAGCTTGCCGCTGTCGTCCTCCGCGCCGATCACCGGGAAGCCGTGGGCGCGCTTGGCGGCGAACCACGCGACCATGTTCTCGGGCGTGCGCGGCTTGTAGTCGTACAGCGCGGTGGAGGTGGCGATGGCCTCGTTGAGGATCGCCAGTATCGCGGCGGCGTGGGTTTCCTCGCTGCAGGAGATGAGACGCATGGTTTTCCTCTTTGAAGTTTCGTTCAATATAAGAGAATAATAATCTCATATGAGAAACGATCCAACGACAACCAGCGCGCCCGGCCCGGACATCGACACGCTCATCGCCGCCCGGCTGCTGGCGCTGCGGCAGGTGCAGGCACTGAGCCTTGCGGACCTGGCCGAGCGCTCGGGGGTGAGCAAGGCCATGATCTCCAAGGTGGAGCGCGCCCAGAGCAGCCCCACGGCCGTTCTGCTGGGACGGCTGGCCGCCGGGCTCGGCGTACCGCTGGCGCAGCTTCTCACCGAGGAGAGGGAGCAGCCGCAGCGGCTGCGCACTCGCGCCGAACAGGAGATCTGGCGCGACCCGAAGGCAGGCTACCTGCGCCGGCAGGTCGCCGAGCGCCGGGGGGGCGGCGTCGAACTGGTCGAGGTCGAACTGCCGCGCTCGGCACAGGTCGACTACCCGCGCTGGAGCGGCAAGCCGTACCGGCAATGCCTGTGGATGCTCGAGGGCGCCCTCCGGGTCGACTACGGCGACGAGCGCTTCGAGCTCTCGCCCGGCGACTGCCTCGACTTCGGCGTCGACCGGCCGCTGGCCTTCAAGGCGCTGGGCCGCACCGGCTGCCGCTACCTGTTGGCGGCCAGTCCGCAGTAGCGCGGGCCTCGGGCAGCGTCCGCAGGGTAGGCAAGCTCCCACATGCACAGTCGGCGCGCACCGGTGCGACGGTTGGCACGGCCCGGGATACTGCAAGCCATCGTGGCTTCCAGAGGAACGACTATGTCTTTCGTGCTCTACCTGATCGGTTTCCTGATTTTCCTGGCCGGCCTCGCCTGGGGCGCCTCCGTGGCCGGCGTGCCCTCGCTCTACATCGGCATCGGCGTGGTGATCCTGCTGGGCATCGGCATCTTCAGCGCGGTGAGCCGCACACGCAGCAAGGATCCTTCCTGAGTTCACGAAGGCTTCACGCCGCACGCACAGAGGGTCGCTAACTTCGCATGCGCATCGCGGAACGCGGTGCGCATTGCTTCAAGTCGGCGGCCTCCATGCACACCTCTTCTCCCAGTTCTTCTTCCAGTTTCTTTTCTCCCTTCTTTTCGCCTGCCTCTTCGGCAGCGCCTTCGCCCCTTCCCCCGGCCGACCATGTGGGCGGCCTCAAGGTCGACCTGCTCGTGGTGGGCGCGAGCTTTGCCGGCCTCGCCTGTGCGCGGGCGGCCGCCCTCGCGGGCCTCAGCGTGATGGTGGTGGAGAAGAAGGCCAGCGCCGGGGCCAAGCTTCACACCACGGGCATCATCGTCAAGGACGCGGTCGACAGCGTGCCCTGGCTGTCAGAGGTGCCGCCCGCGCTCGTGCGCCGGATCGAAGGGGTGCGCCTGTATGCCCCCAACATGCGCCACGTCGACCTGCACGCACCAGGCTACTGGTTCTGGGCCACCGACGCGCCAGCGCTGCTCGACTGGATGGTGGGTTCGGCGCGCGACTGCGGCGTCGACGTGCGGCTGGGCACGCTGTTCGAGCAGGCACTGTGGGTCAACGGACACTGGGAAGTGCCGGTGACGCAGGGACCCTGCATCACGGCCACCTACCTCGTGGGCGCCGACGGGCCCCATTCGCGCGTTGCCAAGACGCTGGGACTGTCACGCAACACGCGCTTCCTCTACGGCATCGAGCATGAATACCAGGGCGCGCTGATGGCTCCGGGCCTGCTGCATTGCTTCATCGACCGCAGGCTCGCGCCCGGCTACATCGGCTGGGCGCTCCAGGGCGTGGGCGTCAGCCAGATCGGACTGGCGCGCCGCGTGGCGCACCACCATGCCGGGGCGCTGAAGCTCGACCCCCTGCTGCGCAAGATCGCGCCGGTGGTCGCGCCCGGCAATGCGCCGCCGGTCGCGGTGCGCGCGGGCATGATCCCGTGCGGCGGCGTGCTGCCGGTGGTGGCGCGGGAACGGGCGCTGCTGGTGGGCGATGCAGCCGGCATGGTGTCGCCGGTAACGGCAGGCGGCATCCACACGGCGCTGCTGCACGGCCAGCGCGCGGGCGAGGCTGTTGCGCGCTTCGTGCGCCGCGAGGCCGGCGATCCCGCCACGTGGTTCGTGCGCAGCTACCCCGGCTTTCGCCTCAAGCGCACGCTGCGCTGGGCCTTCGACCACTTCCAGAGCGACTGGATGTTCAACCACCTGCTGGGGACGCCGCAGATGCGGCGGGTGGCCGAACTCATCTACTTCCACCGCAAGGGTGGATCGTCGCCAGAAAACTAGCCCGAAAGACGCTCAGGCGCCGCGTTGCCGCATCGCCTCGTAGAGGCACACGCCGCTCGCCACCGAGACGTTCAGGCTCTCGACCGCGCCGGCCATCGGGATGCTCACCAGTTCGTCGCAGGTCTTGCGCGTGAGCTGCCGCATGCCTTCGCCCTCGGCGCCCAGCACCAGTGCCAGGGGGCGCTTGAAGTCGCTCTGATAGATCGTGCCCGGCGCGTCGTCGCTGGTGCCCACGCACCAGATGTTGCGTTCCTTGAGTTCGTTCAGCGTGCGCGCAAGGTTGGTGACCATGAAGTACGGCACCGTCTCGGCCGCGCCGCTCGCCACCTTGGCCACGGTGGCATTGATGCCGGCCGCGTGGTCCTTGGGGGCGATGACCGCGTGCGCGCCGGCGCCGTCGGCCACGCGCAGGCAAGCACCGAGGTTGTGCGGGTCGGTCACGCCGTCGAGCACCAGCAGCAGGGGCACGGTGCCGGCCTCTTCGAGGCCTTCGAGCAGTTCGTCGAGCGAGCGGACCTGTGCCACAGGTTCGACCCGCGCCACCACGCCCTGGTGGCCGTGGCTGCCGCTGAGCTTGGACAGCCGCAGGCCATCGGCCTCGACCAGCCGCACGCCGGCTTCCTGCGCACGCGCGATGAACTGTTTCATGCGCGCATCGCGCCGGCTGGCGTCGAACATCACTTCGAGCACCGATTTCGGCGCGGTCTTGATGCGCACGCCCACGGCATGGAAGCCGAAGATCACTTTGGGAGAAGACATCCCCCGATTATCGAGTGCCGCGCGCCCCTGCCCCAAAGGCCCGTCAAGCGAGCGGCAAACCGCTGAGCGCGCGAGTGCGCTCGTCGTGCAGTTCCTGCACCGCCAGCGCACTCGGATGCACCTTCCCGCCATTGCCCACGCTCTCCAGGTACTGGCAGGCGGCATGGCCTTCGGCGGCCTTTTCGTAGCGCGCGATCCAGGCGTCGCGCGCGGGCAGCTTGTCGGGCGACACCGGCCACACGCCCGGCCGGGGCCGCATGTGGTCGCCGATGCCGATCCGCCAAGGCTTGGCGCTCACCCGGGCGCGAAAGCAGTTCTGGTTGCGGCACATGCGCGCGTAGATCTTGTCGACGCCCAGCGCCTGGAAGCAGTCGGCCACCGCGGTGTCGGACGGGCTGAAGACATCGTGCATCGCCAGCACCCGGAAGCCCGCGGGCGTGCGGTAGATGCGCAGGTTCCAGTCGGGGTGCTGCTGCATGAAGCGCGCGATGCGCTCGGCCGCCTGCTTCTCCGGCACGGGGTTGCCGCTGGGCTCGCCGCGCTTCTTGCGCTGCCCGATGACCCAGGCCACGGCGAAGACCACGATGGCCGCGATCAGTCCACCCAGCCAGGTCTTGGCGGCCCAGCCGCCGACCACGCCTGCGATCAGCGCCGGCACCAGCGCAAAGCCGAACACGCTGCCGCGCAGGGGCTCCTCGAAATCCATGTCGACGAACAGCACATCGGGCGTATTGAGGCAGCGCGCGCCGTAGGTGTTGCGCGTGATGACGGTGTCGCCATGGCGCTCGACGATTTCCTCGCGGATCGGCACGCCATCGGCGCCGTTGTAGGGCACTTTGCGCTCGCGGCGGTCGAGCTTCTCGCCCTGGTGGACGATGCGGTCGAAGGCGTCGCGCGTGCGCTGGTCGGCATGCGCCTGCGCGGCGATCGGGCTCTCGTCGGACCAGCCATAGCGGCGCACGGTGAACTGCTTGCCCGCGACACGCTCCTGGATACGGCCTTCCGCCCAGAACTGGGGAACGATCATCGGCTCAAGCCCCTCTGCCGAAATACAGCCAGATCATGAGCGCGGCCATCGCGATGATCAACGCCGGCAGCCATCTGTAGCCACCGCCGTGCTCGCGGCCCGGTTCGTTCATCGAGCACCGGGGCATGTGCCGGGTCAGCGGGCCGAAGCCGATGCCCGACGGATCCTCGTGGTTGTCGACCAGCCGCTTCGCCGCGGCCAGGCTCAGGCCGGTGGCTTCGCGGGTAAGGCGGATGGCCTCGATCTTGTTGCCCCTCGCCAGGGCCGCGAGCGCGGTGGAGGGCATAGCCGCAAAGCCGCGTTCCTGCCTTGCGGCAGTGGGCGCGCAGCGTCCGCAGGCGGCATCGCCATCCCCTGCTTCCTGCCGGTCGGCATAGCGATCGACGGCTTCCTTGGCCGCCTTGAGGTCCATGCCCGTGCGATTGCGCACGATCTTGATGGCCTCGATCATCCTGCCGCGCTGCAGCGCCAGGACGGCGTCCTGCGGAAGTTCCTCCATGGCTATCTCCTCGAGTTGACTCGCTATTCATTTGATAGCCTAGTGCGCTTGTCATGCGGGCGCCAGAGCCACTTTTTCATTAAGCGAGACGTGCCCGGCCTCGATCGTGATGCGGCGTTCGCACTGCGCCGCGATGCCGCGGTCGTGGGTGACGAGCACGAGCGTGGTGCCCAGTTCCCGGTTGAGGTCGAACATCAGCCGCATCACCTGCTCGCCCGTTGCGAAGTCGAGGCTGCCGGTGGGCTCGTCGGCCAACAGCAGCGCGGGCTGGACCACGAAGGCACGTGCCAGCGCCACGCGCTGCTGTTCGCCGCCCGAGAGCACCTTGGGATAGTGGCCGAGCCGCTGCCCAAGCCCGACGCGGCCGAGCATTTCGGTGGCTGCCTTGCGGGCGTCCTTGCGGTTGGCCAACTCCAGCGGGAGCATCACATTTTCAAGCGCGCTGAGGTTGCCGAGCAGTTGGAAGCTCTGGAACACGAAGCCCACGCGCTGCGCCCGGACCGCTGCGCGCTCGTCCTCGTCGATGGCGAAGATGTCCTCGCCGGCGATGCGCACCGTGCCGCGCGTGGGCGTGTCCAGCCCCGCAATGATCGACAGCAAGGTGCTCTTGCCGGAGCCCGAGGCGCCGACGATGGCAGCGGTTTCCCGCGCGCCGAGGGTGAAATCGATGTCCTGCAGAATGTCCAGCGTGCCGGTCGAGTCCGTGACGGACTTGAAGACATGCTCGACGGCGACAATGGCATCAGACGGGGGTTGGGACATGGAAAGGCTTTGGTTTTGAATCGACGAGACTTTATCTTGACCACCGCCGCGCTCGGCAGCGCGGGGACATGGACGGCCGCGGCGCAGGCCCAGGCCGTGGCAACCGGCAAGCCGGTGATCCTGGTGCTCGGCGATTCGCTGAGCGCAGAGTACGGCCTCAAGCGCGGCGAAGGCTGGGTACCCTTGCTGGAAAAAAGGCTTGCGCAGCAGAAGATCCCGGCCACGGTGGTCAACGCCAGCATCAGCGGCGACACCAGTTCCGGTGGGCGAGCCCGCTTTGCGTCGCTGCTCGCGCAGCACAAGCCCAGCCACGTGGTGATCGAGCTCGGCGCCAACGACGCCTTGCGCGGCCTGCCGCTGTCGGACACGGAAAGCAACCTGCTGCAAATCGCCAGGGCCGCGCAGGCTGCGGGCGCGAAGGTGCTGATCGTCGGCATCCAGGTGCCGCCGAACTATGGCGGCGACTACACGCGGCGCTTCGAGGCGGTGTTTTCCAAGGTGGCTGGCGCCACCAGGTCCGCGCTCGTTCCCTTCCTGCTCAAGGGCGTGGCCGATGCGCCCGATGCGCTCTCGCTGTTCCAGTCCGACCGCATCCATCCGACGGCCGCGGCACAGCCGCAACTGCTCGACAACGTCTGGCCCGAATTGCGCAAGCTGCTGCCCAGGTAATGGAAAAAGCCGCCGCAGGCACAGGCCTGCGGCGGCTTCTTCTCGATCGGTACGCCAGGAGCGGATCAACCGTTCTTGGTGGGCAACTCGGGCACGGTGGGTGGATCGCGTTCGAGCGAGGCCATGTCGGTTTCCGGGTCTCCGGGGGCCAAGCCGTCGCTGCTCGGGCTGAGTTTGCGGTTCGCCTTTTCCCGGAGCTTCTCTTCCTTCTTTTTCTTCTTGGCCAGCTCTTTCTGGCGCTTCTCGTAGCCGTAATTGGGTGTTGCCACTGCTTCTCCTTGGGCGAGGCAGTCAGGGTGACTGCACGTGGCCTACTGTAAGCGATAACGGTGCGGTCTCGAGACGGTACCCCATGACGCTCGCAGGGAGCGCGAAGCGATTTTTTACATCCGCGCCAATGCCTGCTGAAGGTCGGCGCGCAGGTCCTCCACGTCTTCGAGGCCGATGGAAAAACGAACGAGCGTGCCCTTGTAGGGCCAGCGCGCCACGCCGGCGTCGCGCATCAGGCCGATGTCATAAGGCACCACGAGGCTGATCGGGCCGCCCCACGAGTAGCCGAGCCGGAACAGCCGCAGGCTGTCGCAGAAACGATCGACCTGCTCGGTGCTGTAGCGCTCGTCGAATACCACCGAGAACAGGCCCGCCGCGAGGTCGGTGGCGCCGCACAGCGCACGCCAGTGGGTGTGGCCCGGCGAGTCTTCGAGCGCGGGGTGCAGCACCTGCGCAATCTCTTCGCAGCCGTTGAGCCAGCCGGCCAGTTCGCGCGCCGAGCGGTCGTGCGCGGCATAGCGCAGCGCGATGCTGGGCAGCGAACGCAGCAGCGTTTCCACGTCGCCCACGCCGATGCCCCAACCCATGCGCATGTGCGTGAGCTTGAGCGCGCGGTGCAGCCGCTCGTCGCGCGTGATCACGCTGCCCATGAGCACGTCGCCGCCGCCGCTCGGGTACTTGGTGAGCGCGTGCACCGAGATGTCGACGCCCTGCCCGCTGCCGTTGAAATCGAAGGGCGCGAAGGCCAGGCCCGCGCCCCAGGTGTTGTCGAGCGCCGTCATCACGCCGCGCGCGCGGCAGACGTTCACGAGCGCGGGCAGATCGGGAAACTCCATCGTCACCGAGCCCGCTGCTTCCACCCAGACCAGCCGCGTGCGGTCCGACAGCTTGGCCGCGAGGTCGGCCGGGTTCATCGCGTCGTACAGGCGATGGGTGATGCCGAAGTTCGCCAGTTCGCCGGTGGCAAGCGCCTTGTTGGGTCCGTAGGCGTTGTCCGGGATCAGCACCTCGTCGCCGGTCTTGAGGAAAGCGAACGAGACCAGCGAGATGGCCGCCAGCCCGCTGGGCACGAGCAGGCACTCGGTGCCGCCTTCGAGCGTGGCCAGGCGCTCTTCCAGCGTGAAGGTGGTGGGCGTGCCGTGCAGGCCGTAGGTGTAGCCGGCCTTGGTGCGCCAGTCGCGCGCGCGCATGGCGGCCACGTCGGCGAAGAACACCGTCGATGCCTTGAAAACGCCGGGCTGCGGCGCAGCGAAGGTGGCGGGCGGAACGTAGGGGTGGTGGATCAGGGTCGTGGAAGGCTTGCTCATGGGTGGATGCTATCGCGGCCGGCCCGGTGCCTCCGGCACGCGTTCCATCGCACAATGCGCGGATGGGCCAGAGCCCGCTTCATGGAAGAAGCTCGCGATCGTGCAACTGACGCGCCTTGCCCCTTCTCACCTGCGGCCCTTCGTGCGGCTGATGTGGGCCTCGTCGCCCGGGGGCAAGCCTGCCGAGCGCCCGGGTGTGCGCGAGCATGTGCTGCCCACCGGCGGCATGCACCTGGTCTTCCGGCTCTCGGGGCCGCCATTGCGCCTGTTTCGCGACGATGCCGATGCGCAGGGCTTCACGGTGGGCTACGCCATGGTAGGCGGCACCCGCTCGGCCTTCTTCGTGCGCGATGTGTCCGTTGCGACGCGTTCGGTCGGCGTCATGCTGCAGCCGGGCGCGGCCAGGGCGCTGCTCGGGGCGCCGGAAGATGCGCTGGCCGGGCGCCACACCCCGCTCGAAGCGCTCTGGGGTGCCGATGCGGGCTTCGCGCTCGAACAGCTGCACGGCACCGACTCGCAGGCGCGGCAGCTCGCCATCGTCGCAGCCCTGCTGAGCGCGCGCCTTGCCTCGTCCTCCCTGCGCGGCCTGCACCCCCGCGGTGGCGCAGGCACTGGCCCGGATGTCCAGCGCGAGTGCCAACGACAACGACGGGCAAGCCGGTGCCATCGGCGAACTGGTGAAGCAAAGCGGCTACAGCCACAGGCGCTTCATCGCGCTCTTTCGCGGCATGACCGGCCTGGCACCCAAGCAGTACGCGCGCATGCTGCGCTTCGACCGCGTGATCGGCCAGTTCGCCACCGCCCCGGCCCAACGCTGGGTCGAGCTGGCGCTGCAGGCCGGCTACAGCGACCAGGCGCACTTCAATCGCGACTTCCTGGCCATTGCCGGCATGTCGCCGCAGGCGTACCGGCGGGCGGCGCCGGCGTCCTCGCGGCACGTGCGGATCTGAGCGGCCTGCTACGCCCCCGCAGGTCAAAATTGTTCAAGACCCGATTTGCGGCGAGCGCCAGAATCGCGCCCATCTCAACCCGAAGGGACAACAAACCATGGCGATCCACGAGCTGTTTCCGTACCTCTGCGTCCATGATGCCGGCGCAGCCATCGAGTTCTACTGCAAGGTCTTCGAGGTGAAGGAAATCTTTCGCCTGACCGAACCCAGCGGACGCATCGGCCACGCGGAGCTGGACTTCCACAACGGCGCGATCCTGATGATCTCGGACGAATTCGCCGAGTTCAACATCCACAGTGCGAAGACGCTGGGCGGCACGGCCGTCACGCTGCACCTGCATGTGGACGATGCCGACACGTTGGTGGCGCGCGCAGTCGCTGCAGGCGCCACGCTCGACATGGCACCGCAGGATCAGTTCTACGGGGAACGCTCCGGCGTTTTTCGCGACCCCTTCGGCCATCGCTGGAACGTGGGGCACAGCATCGAGAAGCTGACGCCGGAAGAAATGCAGCGGCGCTACACCGAGATGCTCGGCGGCGCCGGCTGAGAGATCAGACCGACCACTTCTCGATCAGCTTCTCGGCGCCGAGCGAGTCGTAGCCTTCGAAGGGCTGGTGGATCCAGGGGTTCGTCGCCAGGTATTCGACCGAGTAGTCAGGCGTGAAGGTCGATAGCGCCTTCGTCCAGATCACCGCGCTGCGCAGTTCGGTGATCGGCTTGTAGTTGTTGCGCAGCATGTCCATCACGGCGTGCAGCGTGTGGCCCGAGTCGGCCAGGTCGTCGACCAGTAGCACCCTGCCAGCGATCTCGCCCTTGGGTGTCGTGATGAAGCGCGCGATGTCGAGATGGCCCTGCACCGTGCCCGCGTCAGCGCGGTACGAGCTGGTCGACATGATGGCAAGCGGCTTGCTGAAGATGCGCGAGAGCACATCGCCAGGGCGCATGCCGCCGCGCGCCAGGCACAGGATGGTGTCGAACTGCCATTCCGACTGGTACACCTTGATCGCGAGCTTCTCGATCAGGTTGTGGTACTCGTCGTAGCTGACGTAGAGATGCTTGCCGTCTTCGGTCAACATGGGTCTTTTTTCCTCTTCAGTCGGCCAAGTAGGGGTGGCGCATCATGATCGTGTGGTCGCGATCCGGGCTGGTCGACACCATGTGGATCGGCACACCGGTGATCTGCTCGATGCGCTGCAGGTAAAGGCGCGCATTGACCGGCAGCTTGTCGTACTGCGTGACGCCCACGGTGCTCTCGGTCCAGCCTTCGAGGGTTTCGTAGATCGGCGTGCAGCGCTCGATCTCGTCCGCGCCCATCGGCAGGATGTCGGTGGTCTCGCCGTCGAGTTCGTAGCCGGTGCACAGCTCGAGCTTCTCGAGGCCGTCGAGCACGTCGAGCTTGGTGATGCACAGGCCCGACAGGCCGTTGACCTGCGCCGAGCGCTTGAGCAGCGCGGCGTCGAACCAGCCGCAACGGCGGCTGCGGCCGGTGGTCACGCCCTTTTCGGCGCCCACGGTGCTCATGTGATAACCGGGGGTGCCGGGCGTGGCCCAGTCGAGTTCGGTGGGGAACGGACCGCCGCCCACGCGCGTGCAGTAGGCCTTGGTGATGCCGAGGATGTAGTGCAGCATGCCCGGGCCCACGCCCGAACCGGCGGCGGCATTGCCGGCCACGCAGTTGCTGGAGGTGACGTACGGATAGGTGCCGTGATCGACGTCGAGCAGCGTGCCCTGGGCGCCTTCGAACAGCAGGTTGGCGCCGTTCCTGTTCGCGTCGTTCAGTTCGCGCGAGACGTCGGCCATCATGGGCTTGAGCAGCTCGGCGTGCCTCATCGCTTCGTTGAAGACTTCGTCGAAATCGATGGCCGGCGCGCTCAGCACCTGCGTCAGCACGTGGTTGTGCAGGTCGAGCAGCACGCGCAGCTTGGTGGCGAAGCGCTCGGGGTGCTTCAGGTCCTGCACGCGCAGTGCGCGGCGTGCGATCTTGTCTTCGTAGGCCGGGCCGATGCCGCGGCCGGTGGTGCCGATCTTCTCGATGCCGCCCTTTTCGCGGTAGGCCTCGCGCGCGATGTCCAGTGCGGCATGGAACGGCAGGATCAGCGGGCAGGCCTCGCTGATGCGCAGGCGCGAACGCACCTCGACGCCAGCCTTCTCCAGCCCTTCGATTTCCTCGAACAGCTTGGCCGCCGACAGCACCACGCCGTTGCCGATGTAGCACTTGACGCCGGGCCGCATGATGCCGCTCGGGATCAGGTGCAACGCGGTTTTCACACCGTTGATGACCAGCGTGTGGCCCGCGTTGTGGCCGCCCTGGAAACGGACCACGCCCTGGGCGCTTTCCGTCAGCCAGTCGACCAGTTTGCCTTTGCCTTCGTCGCCCCATTGGGTACCGACGACGACCACGTTTCTTCCGGTGGTTACGCTCATGCTCGTTCCATTACTTCAAAAATTCAGATCGCTCGGACACTCCACTGGCCTGCTTGCTCGACGAGCTCGCGGTCGCAGTGGAATTCATCGATTTCGCTGCCATGGCCCGGCAGCACGCAGACTACCGTTTCACCGGACTTGCGCAATTGGGCAATCGCCTGACGCAGGCCGGCCGCATCGCTCCAGGGCGCGCGGATGGCGGCGCGCAGCGGGCGGGCCGGCAGCACGCCGACCAGCTCGCGCACGTCGAGGCTGAAGCCGACGGCCGGACGGTTGCGGCCGAACACGGCCCCCACTTCGTCGTAGCGGCCGCCGCGCACCAGCGAATCGGCCGCGCCGGGCACGTAGATGCCGAAGCGCATGCCGCTGTAGTACGCATAACCGCGCAGGTCGGCCAGGTCGAAGCTGATCTGGCGGCCGGCCACGCCCTGGAGGCCGGCAGCGAGCTGCTTCAGGTCGGCCAGCGCGGCGCCGACGGCAGGCGTGCCCTTCAAGGCCTTGGTGGCCTCGTCGAGCACCGACGCGTCGCCGTACAGCTGGACCAGGGCGCGCAGCCCTTCGCGCGAGGCGGCAGGGAAGTCCTTGGTGAGTGAAGCGAGCTCGCTCTCGTCCTTGGCGGCCAGCGCAGCGTGCACCCGGGCCAGCGTGGCGGCATCGACCGGTACGCCGGCGAACAGCGCGCGCACGATGCGGGCATCGGCCAGGTCGACGATCACGCCTTCGCGCAGGCCGGCGGCGTCGAGGCAGTCGAGCGCCAGCAGCAGGGTTTCGGTGTCGGCCTCGAGCCCGGCATGGCCGTAGATCTCGGCGCCGAACTGCAGCGGCTCACGGGTGGCGTGCGGGCGGTCGGGCCGGGTATGGAGCACCGGGCCGCAGTAGCACAGGCGGGCCACGCCGTCGCGGTTCAGCAGATGGGCATCGATGCGCGCCACCTGAGGGGTGGTGTCGGCGCGAAGGCCCATGCTGCGGCCGGAGAGCTGGTCCACGAGCTTGAAGGTTTGGAGGTCGAGCGCCTCGCCGGTGCCCGAGAGCAGCGATTCGAGGTGTTCGAGCAGCGGCGGCATCACCAGCTCGTAGCCATAGCCACGGGCGGTATCGAGCAGCTGGCGTCGAAGTTCTTCGATGTGGCGCGCCTCTGAGGGCAGCACATCGGCAATGTGATCCGGGAGGACCCAGGCGGACATGGGGATCGAGGGCGTGGTTAAACCGGAATTCTACCGGGACCGCGCTACCCCAAGATCCAGAGCAGTAGCAAACCCAGCAGGATGCTGCAAAGTCCGAAGAAACGAAGCTGGCCGTCACGCAGCTGCATGAGCTGGCCGAAGCCGCGCCGCCACCCTCCCGGTGAGACGAAAGGCAGGATGCCTTCGATCACCAGGACGAGCGCCAGCGCGCTCCAGAAAGTGTCGGCGCTCACGGCTCCTGGGGACGGCTGCGAATCAACGACGGGAAGCGTTGGTGTTCGAACCCGAACCTTGCATGGCGCGGAAGAAGTCCGAGGATGGATCGAGCACCATCACGTCGCTCTTCTTGTTGAAGCTCTGTTTGTAGGCTTCGAGGCTTCGGTAGAACTGAGCGAACTGCGGGTCGCGGCCAAAGGCCTCGCTGTACGTGGAAGCGGCCTGGGCATCGCCCTCGCCCTTGATCTTCTGCGCGTCGCGGTAGGCGTTCGCCACGATCACTTCGCGCTGGCGGTCAGCGTCGGCGCGGATCTTCTCGCCTTCGGCCGTGCCGGTCGAACGCAGCTCGTTGGCCACGCGCTTGCGCTCGGCTTCCATGCGGCGGTAGACCGATTCGGTGATGGCTTCCACATAGTCGACACGCGTGATGCGCACGTCGACCACGTCCACGCCCCAGGGCTTGGCACCCTTCACCACCGACAGCACTTCGCGCTGCACGTCGGCCATCAGGGCCTCGCGGCGCACCGAGATCAGGTCGCGCACGGTGCGCTTGTTGATGTTTTCCTGGAACGCATTTCGCACCACGCGGTTGAGCTGCATGGCGCCGGCGTTCTCGTCGAGGCCGACATTGCGGATGTAGGCTTGCGGGTCGCTGATGCGCCAACGCACATACCAGTCGATCACCACACGCTGCTTCTCGGCGGTGAGCATCGGCTCGGTGTCCACGCTCGACAGCGTCAGCAGGCGCTTGTCGATGTACGACACGTTCTGGAACGGCGGCGGCAGCTTGAAGTTGAGGCCGGGCTCCGTGATGACCTGCTTGATCTGGCCAAGCGCATAGACCACGCCGAACTGCCGCTGGTCGACCACGAAAAGGGTCGAGCTTGCCAACACCAGCAGCACGAGGATCGAGGTGGCGATGAATCCGATTCTGTTCATATTCTTTCGGGCCTTTTTCAACGCACGTCGCGGTCACGCGAGCGGCCATCGCGGGCACGCACGTCGTTCGTCGCAGGGGCCACCGGGATCACCGAGGACTGGGCCGGTGCAGTGCCGGCAACGCTCGGGCTGGCCGCGTCGACCGGCGTGGCCGCCGCATTGTTGCCGCTCAGCTGCATGAGCTTGTCGAGCGGCAGGTACAGCAGGTTGGAGCCCTGCTTGCTGTCGACCAGCACCTTCGTCGTGCTGGCGTAGATCTGCTGCATGGCGTCGGTGTACATGCGGTCGCGCGTCACCTGCGGGGCCTTCTGGTATTCGGCCAGCACCGCACTGAAGCGGCCGGCATCACCCTGGGCCTGCGCCACGATCCGCGCCTTGTAGGCCTCGGATTCTTCCTTCAGGCGCGAAGCCGTGCCGGTGGCGAGCGGCACCACGTTGTTGGCATAGGCCTGCGCATCGTTCTTGGTGCGCTCGCGCTCCTGGCCAGCCTTGAGCACGTCGTCGAACGCGGCCTGCACCTGCTCGGGCGGACGCACACCGCCCTGCTGCAGGTTGATGCCGACGACTTCGACGCCGATCTTGTAGCGGTCGAGAATGGTCTGCATCAGCGCGCGCACGCGCGGTGCGATCTGATCGCGCTCTTCGGCCAGCGCGGCGTCCATCTTCATCTTGCCGACCACCTCGCGCACCGAGGTCTCGGCCACCTGCACGACGGTGTCGGCGGGCGACTTGCTTTCGTAGAGCCAGGCACGCGGATCGCTCAGGCGGTACTGCACGGCGAACTTGATCTCGACGATGTTCTCGTCTTCGGTCAGCATGGCCGACTCGCGCAGCCCGGTGGAGCGCACGATGGCGTCGCGGCCGACGTCGGCGGAACGGATCTGCGTGGTCACCACCACCTCGTGGCGCTGGATCGGGTACGGCAGGCGCCAGTTGAAGCCGGCGCCCACGGTGCTCTTGTAGCGGCCGAACTGTGTGATGACGGCCTGCTGGCCCTCGTTCACGATGAAGAAGCCGGTGCCGAGCCAGATCAGGACCACCACTGCCGCCACGAGACCGAGGCCGAATCCTGCATTCTTCATGTCGGGCCTGTAGCCGTTGCCGCCACCATTGCCGCCGTTGGGGCGGTTGCTGCCGCCCTTGCCACCGAAGAAGCCACCGAGCTTGCGATTGAGGTCGCGCCAGAGTTCATCGAGGTCGGGAGGACCTTGATTGGGACCCTGTCCCCGAGGGCGGTTGTCGTTGTTGCCGTTGTTGCCGCCATTGCTCGAAGGCGGTGGGGTCGGTGCGCC